>JBMYXX010000001.1:0-45162 GCA_049608805.1 Flavobacteriales bacterium
AAAATTCCAAACATCAAATCAATTTGAACTTGGATAAGTACATTACGGCTTCAAATTGCAAGACGCGCTTCACATAAAATCGAATTCAGGAATTAGAGGTCGGGTTTTTATTGCCGCTTGCCTTGTCATTTTCTTGCATGTTCTAGGTGTCATTTTTCCCGAGAAAATGTGGGGCGTGCATTTCCTTTCTTTTTTGTCGGGATGGCTTATGCTCGGTTTTTTGGCGATAAGCGTTTTAGGTCTGGTGTTGATTTGGTCTGCAGACTGGGATGGGGATGTGTTTAATTCTAGTACAGAAAAGGATTTAGTTTGGAGCAGAATGCGATGGATTTTTCCGCTTTTGGCAGGAGCGTTTACCAACCTAACTCCCATTATTAGGGATGTGTACGGTGACTCCTATTTCATTGCCCAAGAATTGGAAGTTATGGTGCAAGAGTGGACACCAGAAATGACTGCTTCGGCCTTGGCTTATAATCCGTTAGACCCAAAAGAAGGAGTAGCAACTTTCTATAACATAGCTAGTTTTTTAGGGTTTGTTTTTCAGGTCGAATCAGCCACTGCTGTAAGATATTTTCAGGTTTTGTTAGTGATGGTTTTTAACGGATTGTGGTTAAGCCTGATTACAAAATGTTGTTCGAAGCTCTCATCTCGTTTAGCACTTGGGGTTATCGGATTGCTGGTGCCAATTGGGCTGGTGTTTCATCAGCATTATGAAACCTACGCCCTTCCGTTAACCATGTTTATGGGTTTTGTTTTACTGCTCAAACATTTCTATCAAAAACAAACCATTGGGGTTTTGCTAGCGCTTCTTGGCTATCTCTTGGTAGGGCTAAAGTTTCACATCTCGTTTTGGCTGTTGTTTCCCGCAATAATTTTGGCGGCTCTTAATTTCATGAGTCAAAAAGTCGCGGTTGTAACTAAGCTTCTAAAGCCTAGAAACACCTTCTTATTTATGGTTCTGCCAGGCTTAGTTCTTATTGCCACTGTTTATGCTCTTCATGGTAGCATTAACGGAACAAGATTGGCTCCGCCAGATAACCTTTATGACGCATTGTTTGTACCTATTTTTCCGTTGGAAGGCGCGCCATATAACAGGTACAGTCTGTTTGGTTTGCCACATGTGCTAGACTATTTGCAAATTTCGTTCACCTGGGGGCCGGCATGTTGGTTTGTGCTAATTGTTGGCCTTTTCTCTGGGTTTTGGCGTAAGAATGCTGCGGCTTATAGCCTGAATTTGATGGTCTGTTTTGTGGCAATGATAGCGTGGTTCTTTATTCTTAACCCGTTGTTGGGAATGTCGGCAGATTGGGACCTTTTTGCCTTTCCTGCTGTTATTTTAATGGGGTTAACGGCCCAGGTTTTTGGCGCATTAGAAAACAAACCGTGGGTTAAAAAACTGGGAGCTACGGCCATTTGTTTGGCCCTGCTTAATGTTCCGGTTTACTTGGTTAATGCTAATAGCACTATGCTGGCCAGCAGATATGAGGCTTTGTTTAAAAACGACTTTAAGCACTTTTGGATTGGTTCAAGTACATTTTTCGAGGCAGCTACAGAATTAGAACTCAACCCGCAATTAAAGCTTCAAAACCAGGTTGGAATTACAGCAGAGTTAGAGCAGTACGCTATTGAAAATAATGATGTGGAGTACGCGGAAATTTTAAGACAAACGGCTATTACATATGGTAATCTTGGGAATCTATCTTCCGCATTAGAATTTCACCAAAAGGCCGCTTTATATGGGCCTAACCTTAAAAAGAATGTGGTTGATTTGGTAGTGGTGAACTTTAAGTTGAATCAGCCCCAAAACGCATTACAGTACTTAGATAAGTTGGTTGCTGGCGGATATCCATCCAAACGAAAAGCTGTGCTTATGGCTGTGCATGTTTCTGTTGCTGCTAGAGATTACGAGCGAGCAAAGTTTTACTGCGGCTCTTACTTACAGCATATTCAGGAAGATGCTTTTCTACTAAAAGTGTACAATACGCTTAATTCTGAGCAGCCTTCGGAGGCCGCTAAGCTGTTTGCCGGTTCGTAGAGTTACAGCCTGAAAATCTTCACCAATTCCTCAATTCTATCGTTGTTTTGTAAACGAGTATGAATAGTGTTGATGGTCTTATCATCTGGGTACAGACTAACATAAGACAATGCGTATTCTTTGGCCGCTTCATAATTGCCAGATTCTAACGCGCAGTTAATTCCAATTCTCAGTGCTTTTTTGTCGCTAGGATAGCTGTTTTCAATCAAGAAGTCGGCTTGAACTAGTGCAGCCGGATAGTCTTCTAAAACGAAGTAAGTTTCCATTAGGTAAAGCGCAAAAATGGGGTTGTCTGGATGGTCTTCTCTAACGTTTTCAAAGAATGTGCGCGCCATTGGATAGTCTCTCACTTTACGTAACAGATTTAGCCCTTCCTTTTCAATACGTTCGGCACTCCAACCCTTAGAGCCCTCGTTGTTTACCACCGACAAACGAGTGGTCGATTCTGAAAGCAAATCGGCAATTACTGTAGAGTTTGGATTGTAAATCACCGCTTCTTCTAGCCGTTCTTTTGCTTTTTCGTATTCCTTAGTTACTGTTAAAAAGTAGTAGCCATCGTCCATTAGTAGATTGGCATACATGGGGTCTTTTCTTGGAACAGAAATAGGCCTTAAATCATCTAAAATGGCCTGCTTACGCGATAGGTAAGAGCTCATGTTGTCTGGAATGCCAAGTGCGGTAATTATTACTCTGCTAGAATGCAGGTAATAGGTTCGGTACATTCTTTTTCCAACCGCTTCTAGCCGGTTAGATAATGGTAATGCCGTTGCATTTACAATAAAGAACGGGCTTGCAATAAGGAGCAATGCCAACGTGCTGGGTATTAGATAGGAAGGCAGTTGTTTCGTTTCAATTTGCGCCACCAACACTACAATAAGAGTAAGTAATGCAGGTGCAGGAAATGAAAACAAATCCCAATCCATTGGCATGGAAACCAATGGGTTAACCATAAATAAAAGGGCAGAGAAAAGAAGAACTGTGGTTGCTAGGCATATTACCACCGGGCTAGCTAAGTCTAGTTTGTTTCTGAATAAAAGCGGTAAGCTAAGTAGCAGTAACCAAGCTGCCGAAGACCAAGAAAAAATGACATTCACAAAATCTAGAATATGATTCCAACCCAATAAGTTGTAATTGTTAAGCGGATATTCTGGAGATAAAATAGGGAGAAACAGACGGTCAATGTCTTTTACATCATCTAAAAATCGTGGATCGTTGTAATCCTTTAAAACAAAGAAGTAGAGCACTGCGCCAACAAGAAAGATAGGGGCAACAAACCATAGTTGAGACGTTCGGTATGTAATGTTGCTTCCACTTTTTTTATGCTTGTAAAATTGAACTAGGCTGAGTATCCAAGCTGGGAAAAGAAGCAGACAAAAAGGGTGTAATCGAGCACTAATTAGCAAGAGAACAAGGAGAACGGATAAAAGAAGACCGCTTTTCCTTTTGTGTTGAATTACCAACAAAACCAACCACGATATCAGCATAAAGAAAACAGGGGCGTAGGTTTCGTTATGGCCGTAAAATATCTGCGTAAATGGCGCAAAAAGTCCGGCTACCATCATTAAAAGTTGCCATTTATAGTTGGTTAGATAATAACGAACAAAGCCAATCCATACTATGGCGTAACCTAATCCAAAGAGTAAACCGGCCCACTTAAAAACCTCCTGGTAGGTGTAGTTGTTAGAGTAGGCTATTAATCCATATATGTAAAGGATTGTCTTTCTACCCATTGAAGGCAAAAAGCTTGCTGAGAACAATTCTTGATAAAACTTTTCTGGCAGTTTTGATGGTACGGTTTCTAGTCTGCCTCGGTATTGAAAAGCGTCTCCGTACTCATCTAGTAGTATAGGGAATGAGTGGTACAGTGCCACAACAATGAAGAGTAGCAACGGTAACCAGAGTAGTTTTGCTTCTCCATCTTTTGTAGAAAAAAGCCTCTCCAGTTTTACTGGAATTTTTACCTGTTTAGGAAAAATTAGCAGCGTACCAGCAAGCGCCAGAAGTACAACTTTTAAAACACCTGGGGCAAAATAGATGTAGTGGAAACCCCAGAGGCTTTCAGGTATAAGGAAAGCTAATAGATACAGTGCAAACAGCGCGGCACCAATTAATCTAGGAGTTGCAATCACAGATAAATGAGCTTGTGATGGTTTATGGAATTTTAATGACCGATAGTAAGCGGCCTAGTCAAAAGTAATTGAATTACAAGAACAAATTGCTGGTGATTAGGTGATGTTATTCGCTAATTTCGGTGTTCTCAAAACACTTATTTATGAGCACATTTAAGCGGTTTTTAGCGGTTGTTATGCTGGTTTGTTGCAGCATTAACCTGAAAGCGCAAGACACGTCTGCCGCCACTGTGTGGATGGAAGCAATGCTGGAGGCCATCAAGAATGAGGAAGGCAGACCAACTATTCATGCTCGCAACTTGTTTCATGCATCTGTTGTTTTGTACGATGCTTGGGCTGTTTATGACCAAACAGCCGAAACCTATTTGTTAGGTAAAACGGTACATGGTATTCATTCCCCGTTTGATGGCCGTTGGGAACTAAAGGGTATGAACCTAGACAGTGCTAGGAACGTTACCGTGAACTATGCTATTTACAGGTTCCTGTGGAATAGATTTAATCAGTATTCGAGTAAGAATAGAACAATTATACCGTTTGATGATTTGTTCGATAAGCTTGGTTTTGATCGCAATTTTCGGTCTCAAGATTATTCATCAGGTTCGCCAGCCGCATTAGGAAATTACATTGCCCAATGCATGATTAACTACTCGGTACAAGACGGTTCTAATGAAGATGATCAACACCAAATTCGCCATTATGAACCAATAAATAGGCCCATTAAGCCGCATAAACCCGGTACAAATAGAATTGGAGACCCTAACAGATGGCAGCCTATAGCTGTTAGAGAGTACATTGATAAGCGCGGGTTTGAACCAGACCTGCTGGAATGGAATGTGAATGTTCTTGTTTTGAATGAAGATGTTTTCTTAAGTCCAGAGTGGGGAGCGGTAAATCCATTTTCGTTGAATAAGGATGAGGCCGTGGTTAACCAACGCGAAGGGTTTGATTACATCGTTTACAATGACCCAGGGAATCCACCTTACATCAATTTGGAGTTAGACTCTCTTGACGAAGCCTCAGAGCAATATAAATGGGGCTTTTTGCTCGTAGCATTGTGGTCATCGCATCATGCGCCCACAGATTCGGTAATGATTGATATTTCGCCAGGGGCAATTGGGCCAGTAGAAAAACTGCCTACTTCGTATTCTGATTACCCGCAGCTTTTTGATTTAGAAAATGGTGGAATTAGAACCACTGGGCATAAGATTAATCCCTATACCCAAAAGCCATACAAGGCAAACATTGTTCCACGGGGAGATTACAGTAGGGTTATTGCCGAGTATTGGGTTGATGGAGTAAACACTTACACGCCTCCTGGTCATTGGGTTAAGCTACTGCATGATGTAAGCTATCATCGCACCTGCCATAAAAAATGGAAGGGAGAAGGGGAGGTTTTGAGCCAGCTCGAATGGGACGTTAAGGCGCATTTGGTTATGGCCGGAGCTTTACACGATGCAGCTATTGCAGCTTGGGGTGCCAAGGGCTGGTACGATTACGTAAGGCCTATTTCGGCAATTAGATTGATGGCAGAAAAGGGACAATGCTCAGATAAGTCTTTGCCAAACTATCATCCGGCAGGATTGCCAATTATTGAAGGGAAAATAGAATTGGTTACAAAATCGGATTCACTTGCTGGGCCAAATGGAGAGAACGTTGGTAAAATGAAAATGATGAGTTGGCGAGGGCCAGATGAGGTGCAGAATCAGCTCATAGACCAAGCTGGTGTTGGATGGGTTTTAGTTGAAAATTGGTGGCCGTACCAACGCTATTCGTTTGTAACGCCTCCGTTTGCTGGTTATATCTCAGGGCATTCTACGTTCTCAATTGCAGCCGCTGATGTGCTAACAACAATTACTGGAGACCCATTTTTTCCTGAAGGGCTAGCGGAATTTACAGCTAAAAAGAACGAATTCCTGATTTTTGAGGAGGGCCCCAGCCAAGATATTACACTGCAGTGGGCAACTTATAGAGAAGCGGCCGAAGAAACGTGTTTGTCAAGAATTTGGGGTGGGATACATCCACCCGCAGATGATATTCAAGGAAGAATTGTAGGAGAAAAAATTGCTAAGTCGGCAACTAAAAAAGCTGAGGAGTACTTTGAAGGAACGGCAAAATAAGTAGGACTAGGGTTTACGATAATCAATCCTCTCCAATTGGTCTAGAACTTGGTCTGTTTCCAATTTTCCTTCTAAGGAATAGAGTTCATCTCCTTTTTTCCATCCAACAAACATCATGGCCGGAAACTCTGTGTGTCTGAGCTGCTTGGAAAATGAAATTCCAATGTCTGAAGTGCTTTGAGCAGAAACACAAATGAACCGGTCTTTCATTTGATTTGCTATAGCGCGATTAGCGAATACGGTGTCTCTGTAGTAGGAGGTGAGAGCCTCATTTTCGTCCTCCCAAATGAAAAAGAAAAAGTCTTTCTTATTCTGAATAGCACGCTGGTTTAGTTCTGCAAGCGTTCCCTTCTGGAACATTTTATTCTGCTTACTCTGTGCCTGTGCAGCAAAGCACGATACAGCAACAAGAGTTGAGATTACAGCTAAAAACCGAAGGCTACTTATCATGACCACCGGGAATTACAATACTTAGGCCAAACAATTACTTGCTTTGGCTAAAGCCAGAGGCTGCAGTATTTGTGTTTACCTGAGCACGTAGTGCATCCATTTCGGACTTAACGCTGTTTAAAGAAGCCTCATAACGTTCAAGCAAAGCTTGTTGGTTATTAATAATTGCTTGCTGGTCTTCAACTTTTTGGCTTAGCTCCTGCGTAGCCTTTACCAACGGCACTACAAATTCGGCATATCTAATTCCGTAAGCACCATCAGCATTTGCGGGAGCATCAACTCCGCTGAAATCAAACCCACTGTTGTTAGCAGCTGTTTCAACTTCTTGAGCAATGAATCCTGTAAAACGTACACCGTTCTTGCTGTTAGCAGCATGTCTCAAACCTTCAGGAATTATTCTTCCGTAAAAGGCCTCTATGGCATCAACATTATAATTGTATGTAACGGGTCTTAGTTTGTTTACAAAGTCAAGACCAACAACATTCTCTTCAATAGCAGACTTAAATCGTTTGTCAGAAGAGGCAGTCCAGTTAACATAACCACCAATGGTTTGTGTGGCCGAGTTACCAATCATTACCGAGTTAGAGGCAGTTGTTGCAGCATTATATCCGATGGCAGTAGAATTACCCCAATTAGCAATAGCGTTAGCCCCAACTGCCACAGCATAAGCAGAATCAACATCGGCCGCATGACCAATACCAACTGAATACTGCTCCTCTACATTTGTGGTGTAACCCATTGCAATAGAGTTTGCAGAATATGTACTACATGATGCACCAAACGCAATAGAATAGTTTCCGTTGATGTAAGCGTTAGCTCCGAATGCCATACCTCTGTTGTATCGCGCATCAGCGTCATACCCAAAAGCAATGGCTCTTGTACCATCGGTGTAAGTATAATTACCAAAAGACATACAACCATTTGCCTGTGCCCAGGCGTAGTAACCAAAAGCAGCAGCATCATTGTCCTCTATAGAAATGTCTGCACCAACAAAAGTGTTTCTATAGGCTGTATTGTCTCCACTAAAGTCCGCGTATGCTCCAACACCAGTGTTGTAGTTTCCTTCTCGGTTTGTATATCCACAGAAAGAACCAACGTACGTATTGTACCATGCTTGTGTTGAGTTATTGGTTCTGTTGTTGTCGTACCCAGCATAGGCGCCAACAAACGTTACAAAACTCGCATACTCACTACCAGCGCCAGAACCTGCTCCTAGGTAAGTGTTGTAATCTCCAGTTGAGTTGTCAATACCCGCAGAATCTCCTAGCGCTGTATTGTGGTGTCCATCACGGTTATCGTAACCAGCTTCGCTACCTACAAAGCAGTTTCTATAACCGGTTGTATTGGTACGCCCAGCAGTAGAACCAATAAAGGTGTTATCACTTGCTGTTGTGTTGTTGTAACCTGCATCCTCACCAATAAAGGTTAAGTCATCGCCTGTGGTGTTGTATAGTCCACACTCCTCTCCGATAAAGACTACATCAGAACCCGTGGTATTGTTATAACCAGCGTAAGTCCCAATAAAAGTTCCATCTGTGTCGGTATTCTTATATCCAGCGTTGTCTCCAACACCAGTATTGTCTTGCCCTGTTGAATTTGTAAAACCTGCGTGCTCACCAATCCAAGTGTTTTGTTGACCCGAAGTGTTGTTGTACCCAGCGTTTCTGCCAAAGAAAGCATTTTGGCTTCCAGACGATGTACGGTGGCCGGCAGAATCACCAAAAGCAACGTTATAATCACCAGAGGTAATGCTGTTTAGCGCTCCAGAACCCTGAGATTCATTAAGGGTTTGGGCAACAGCCATTTGCATTACCGAACCACTTAGGAAAATGGTACTTATTGAAATGAGTAATTTTTTCATTTTCATTTTACTTCTTAGGTAATAAGCTCAATTAGTCTGCGCGTACGCAGCGTACTTTTTTCTTTAGGTTGAAAGGATCCTCCGCATCAGAGGTTCCGCTTTTATCAATATCAATCGCACCATCTGTCATCCTAACAGCATAGTAATCAGTACCGTTGGCAGCGGTGCTACTCCAGTAGAGATAGTTTCCCACCTGGTCTAAGCCCCCAATCAAATAAGATTGTAACTGAACTGCCTTGAGTTCAGATAGGGTTGGTAGTCTCCAATCACTGTATCCATAAGCGTTGAATGAAGCACACGATGCTCCTGTTCCGTTGTTGGCCCATGCCCAGTATGTTCCGTTGGAAGTTCCATTATCATCAATATCGCTCGGGTAAACATAAAGTTGTTCTCCTTTGTGCCAGATTTTTACCACGGCAGCGGTGTCTTGTTCGTTAAGCTCCGCTGGATCAATCCATGTACCATTGCCATCTCCGTCAGACTGCAATACAAAACCGTCACTAGCACCAGTAGTAATTTTCACATCATCCGTTTCAAGACCATCTTCAATCAATACTCCAGATCCTCCCGCAAACCTTCCGCTGTAACCTGCGCCCGAGAAAACTTGTCCATAAATAGCATCAGCTCCATTCTGCGCTTGCGCGTGGATGGCATCATAAGAAGCAGCATCAGCTGCTGTAAATATTCCGTTCGACCCTGAATAACCCTTGGCGTAAATTGCAGCAGGTGTGCCTAGGAAACCCGATACAAATCCATTTGATGTTACTGCTAGTCCTATTCCATTGCCTGTATTCTCAATTAGTCCTGCATAGTCAAAAGTAGTGCCAGAACCCGTTACCTTCAGACCTCTGGCTGCTCCGGCAACAACGTCAAATAGAGCTCCTGGAGATGTAGTACCGATTCCAACATTTCCAGTGTTGTCAATAATCATGGCTTCGGCACCGTCAACATCAAATCGAATCATATCCTCATCAGAAGATTCTTCCACTTGAATTTTAGTATCACCATCAGCATCAGAAATGCTTGATGTGTCGAGGTCAATCCAATCTATACCTGTTCCGGTACTAGATAGAACCTGACCAGCAGAACCTGCGTCCTCGCTATTGTCGTAAACCGCGCCAGCTACCCTGAATGTGCCATCGACTTCCAGCTTATAATCTGGGAATATTGAGCCAATTCCGACATTACCAGCATTGTCAATCCTAAAACGAGTACCGAAATTATCCTCATCGGTAATGCTAAGCGCTCCATTTGGACTAGACTGAATTCTGAAACCACCATTTGTATTAGTCGGAATAAGGTTTATCCTAGCACCTCCAGTTTCATCATTATTGTAAACAGTTAGGCTAGTCCCAACCTCACCGTCTGCACCTTCAATTAAAGCATTTCCGCCATTAACATGAAGACGTTCTGTTGGAGACGTAGTACCTATTCCAATATTAGTTGCATCATTATAAATAAGACTGCTTGCTTCCCAAGTGGTTCCGTTATTTCTAAGCGTTTGACCAGAAGTTCCAGCAACAAGTGGACCTGTTGCACCTGTTGCACCTGTCGCACCAGTTGCTCCGTCAACTCCGTTCGTGCCATTAGTACCGTTATTTCCTGCTGGACCTGTCGGACCAATTGGTCCTTGGGCTCCGACTGAACCGGACGGGTCAATCCAATCAGTACCAGTTGTTGTTGAAGAAAGTACTTGTCCAGCCGTTCCAGCATCTCCGCTAGAGTCCATGTAGCGACCTGTTACGCTGACATCTCCTTTTACATCTAGCTCATAAGCTGGTGCAGAAGTACCAATACCAACCTTGGCGTTGTTTCCAAGCACAACAGAACTGTCTTGAGTTACCTGTGCATTTGCACCAATAGCAGTAGCATTGGTGAGTCCGACTGTTCCATCTGCATGTGAACCAATGTAAGTATTGAGAGAACCTGTGGTATTGCTCTGCCCAGCATATTTACCAATAAAGGTGTTCTGACTACCTGTTGTGTTCTCAGTACCTGCTAACCAACCGATAAAGGAGTTCTGATTTCCTGCAGTGTTATTGAATCCAGTTCTACCTCCAATAAATGCGTTTTGATTTCCGGTCGTATTTAACCTTCCTGCGGTTGGCCCGATAAAAGTATTCTTGGCTCCGGTTGTGTTCTTAAAACCGGCATTGTATCCAATAAACGCGTTTTGGTCACCTGTGCTTACTGCTCCAGCATTTTGCCCAATATGAATGTTTCGAGTGCCATCCATGTTTAGTGCGTTGGCGCTACCAATTTTGATATCGCTGCTAACAGGTAAAACCAACTGCCCACTTTGATTAAACCGTCCTGCTTCCGTTCCATTTGTTTTGAACACAAGGTCTTGTGCGTCTGAAGTTCCAATGAAATTAACGGCATCGTTTGTTCCTGTATTACCGTTAATGGTCCAATCATTAGGGTCGTTTCTACTATTATCCTCAGAATCCGAACTACCGCTACGTTCAGCATAGAATGCATATGGAACCGTAAGTAACTGGCTTGTTCCCATCTCTTCAAAACGCCCGATATTATCTATGTCCAT
Organism: Flavobacteriales bacterium; assembly: GCA_049608805.1. Lineage (GTDB taxonomy): Bacteria > Bacteroidota > Bacteroidia > UBA10329 > UBA10329 > UBA10329. The sequence goes on from JBMYXX010000001.1 coordinate 11,138, forward strand.
CAGTACCTTTAAATAATATGCTGCTGAACCCCAATCGATGCTTTCCATACTGCCTTCAACCGATTCTCCTGTTCCAATCTGCAGGTTCATCAGCCCCAGTCTGTTGGTGGTAACCACATGTTCTTCAGCAAATACAGGACGGTCCATGTCATCACTGTTTACTATAATAATCTGTAGCGCTACCTCTTTACTGGCTATTACCGTACCATCTGCCGTTCTAGCAACGGCTTGGTAGTTCATCTTCTGTGGAACACCCTGAGCAAACAATGCTGTTGACCCAAGTATGCAAACGATGGTAAGTAGAATATGCCTCATTCTCGAAAAAGTTTAATTGTGTACGAATGTAATGGAAACTGACGGACATCAGTTTCTACGGAGTACCTTTTTCTGTGGAACTCGCCCAATTTGGTAATTGCGGCTATTAGTAGGAGGTTTTATGGGTTAACTGAGGTGCGGAAAACAAAAATTTCAATTGGGGAAGGTTGTTTGCCCCCATAATCCTTGTTTGAACCTCGGAAACAAGAGGATCTGACCATTTTTTGGAGTAGAGTTGAGAATACCTGAGAGCTTCTTGAAACTTATCTGCTTCTAATGCGCAGTGAATGGCCATCTTGATTGCCTTTTCTTCCGTTGGATGTTTTAACTCAACCAGTTGGGTGCTATAGAGAAATGCATCGTCCATTTTACCATTTAGGAAACTTAGCTCCATTAATGTAATGTGGTTGTTTCCGTTTGTGGGGTCGTAAAGCATGGCTTCTTTCATAACATTGGTAGCCACGTCAAATCTGTTTTTTGTTCGGTACCAGTACTTTGCTTGGCTGCGCAGTAGTTCTGAGTACTCTCTATCTACCCCAACCACAGCATTTGGTCTCATCACATTTACAAGACTATCGTGTTTGTCAAAAATTTCTTGCGGAGTAAGTTGGATGATGGAGTCTGACCTTTCAATGATGTTCATCGTCCATTCGTAATAGGAATCGTGTACATGAATGGCAACAGATTCTAGTCTGTCTGAAATGGCTGGCTTTGAACCGTGTAGCCATAAAAAAGAACTGCCTAAGATTGCAATTAGCAGAGAAGGTGGGATTATGCGTGCCTGGCTATTTGGTTTTATAGATTCTACGGCAAGAACAGCCAATATGAGTATAAACGGAGCCGGAAGACTAAACAAGTCCCAATCCATTGGCATAGAAAGAAGCGGATTGATGGCGAATAATAAAGCAGAAAGAAGGGTTACTGGTACGGCAATAAGGATTGTTTCCGGTTGGCATGCAAAGCTTTTAGCCTTACCCAAAACGAGCCCGCTAAGCAGTATGAAGATTGCCGCTGGCGACCAAATTAAAGCCACATTGAAAAAATCCCAAATGTGATTAAAGCTGAATAGATTGTACTTGTTTAACGGGGCCTGAGGAGAAAGTAATGGTAGAAAAAGGTGGTCATACTGCATACTCGCTTGTTGCAAGCTTCTGTCGTCCAGGTGGTCTTTGAAAACCAAAAAGTAAAGAAACAGTCCTGCTATTAAAATGGGTGTAAAAACATACTTGGTTATGTTAACCCAGCCTAGTTTGGGTAGTAGTTGAGGCCGAAATTTTATGGCGACAAGAAAGATGGTGTTTGGCACTAAAAGCAGCGCAATTGGGTGCGCCTTTATGCACAGTAGGTTAATAATGGGGAGGATAAGAACCCATTTCCGAGATTTTTGCTCGAGGGAAACAATGTTTGCAATGCCAAATACCAGGAACAAAAACAGGGCTGGAGCATAGATTTCTGCTCTTCCAAAAAAGCTAAGTAGAAAAGGAGCCGTAAGCCCAACAACACTTAGCCAAACAACTAGCGTGATGTTTTTAACTCGTCTAGAAATGAAGTAAATCCATACAAAGGAGAAAGCAATGCCGAAGACTAAATCTATCAGCCTGAACGCTTGACCTATGGAAATTCTAAAATAGTTAGAGACAACACTTACCGCAGCTTCCATGGTTTTTTGTCCGGACCACGCATCAAGGCTAAATCCAAACAAAATATCCCAAGTTTTTTGTCCAATTAATGCAATTTTTGGAAGGTTTTTTTCAAACAAAACGGCATCTCCGTAAGGGTCGTATGCTACTGGAAAATACCAGGTTACAATACCAAAAAGACCTGCGCCAAGTGCGGATAAGAGTAAGGTTGGTGGTTGCCCATTGCTGGCAAGGTTGAGGCTCTTTGCAGGAAACAAAAAGGCCGCGCCAGCCAAAAGAAACAAGGTGAGTTTTTGTGGGAAGGTGAGAAAGTATAACTGGTGTGAACCCCAAAATTCAACAGGAAACAGCATCCCAATTAGAAACAGTCCTATAAATCCGATTGCTAGAACGGAACTAAGTTTATTTCCCAATTTGGTAGGTGCTATATCTGTCATAAAATTTTACCCAATCTACACGGCTAAATTAGGCAAGCGTGCTGCATTAATTCACAACAGCTTTTATTTATTGGTTTCATTTCGGAGGTTTGCCGTAACCATGTCTAGAGCAAAAAAGGTTACGGCCTATATCCTATTGGTTTTCATTTTTCAGGAGGTGTTTTTTCGTTTAGCATTTCCGCTTCCCGAGCTAACTAATTTTGATAGATCATCTTTTGTCCTAAAGGTCAATCAAACTGGTGGTTTTGTGAGGAACAAGGGGTTTGAATGGTGGTCATTGCCAGACACTTCTGCATCATTTGGGATAGAGTACAATATGTATGGGTTTAGAGGTGCAGAATGGCAAGTGAAAAAGAAGAAAGGCCAGCAACGAATAATGTTTGTTGGAGATAGTTTTACAGAGGGCATAATGGCCGCTGAAAATCAGACTTTCCCGTCCTATTTTAAGAAGGCTTCTAGCTCAACCCCTGTTGAAGTAATGAATGCGGGAATGCTTGGCGTTGGACTGCCAGAATACTTGCAGTTTATTGCTGATGCGGTTCCAATCTTCCGTCCTAATGTGGTGTTTTTAGTGCTGTATGCGAATGATTTTGTTAGCACCGAGATTGAAATCCCTGCTTATAACCTAGCGGAGGAATATCGGGATTTTACCCAACCAAGATTGCTAGAGCTATTGAATGCTTATAAGGAAGGAAACCCTGTTCCTTTCAGGAAACCATTGGTGTCGAATAGGATATTGCCTGATGTAGAAGACCCTAAATTTCCTTTTACTGGAAAGCTAGATGAAATGTACTTACACGCGGACTCAACCCTCGTTAAGCACATGTTGAAAGCTGATTTTAACCCGTACAAGCTAAATCAGATGTTTAGGCTTGAACGCTCCTTAAGCACGCCTGCAAACTTTTTGGTTCCGTTAGATTTTTTCAGATACTATTCCGAGAAATACGAGTTTGAACCAATCGTTGTTTACATCCCTTCTCGTAATCAGGTAACAGATTATTACCTTCAATACGACTATCGTTCTAGCCTCAAGTTTAATCACGAAATCTCATTTACAGACCCAATCTATAACCGCAACCAGTTACTGTTAGCCGAGACATGTAAACGTATTGGTCTTGAGTATCACGATTTAACCAACACTATTACCGAGCAGGAACAGGCAGGTAATCATTTGTATTGGAATTACGATGATCACATGAGAGCCAGAGGATATAAATTGATTGGTGAAGAACTACACCGAAGGTTTAGTGAGTGACTTTAATAATAATCAGTTCCTTGCTGTTTTTTGTAAATCAAAACCTACCTAGGTGGCGATAAAAATTGACCAGCAATAAGCGCTTTTCGAAAACTTGCATAAACAATTCAGTTTCTTTTTATTTTAAGAGATTGTCGTAAAATGATGTCTGATATTGAGTTGGATGGCCGACCTTTGACAGCGTATAATGCTAGTCAACGCAGGTATATTTAAGAAGATGTTTCAACTGGGAAAAGTCCGTGGACTTTATTCTCAGGAGAAGATAAACTCTCTTACAAAAGAACTTTCTGAACACGAGGATATGCTACCGGTTTTTGTGGCTTACGAAGTGTTTAATCCAGTAATTGAAAGTGAAGATTGGGAGACTATTGGAACTGAATTAGGAAGTCAGATGACGCCATTGAACCTAGGCGTTCTTGGTTATTATTTGCATGCCTGCGATGATCTGTTTACAGCTTATCAGGCGTTAGTCAGATATCAAGCTTTGCTGAGCGATGTTGCCAATTTTCATGTAGAAACTAAGCGAGATGAGGTTCATTGGTACCTGATTACGCCAATGGCTTATGGATTTTTGGATGAAAGGATGACCAAAGTGGTGAGCGATTTGAGTATGGCCTACCGTCATAGAACATTAGAAATTTTGGTTGGCAGGAGCTTAACGCCTGTTAGCATTGAATTTGTTTATCCAGACAACAACCCATCTTGGGTAAAGGGACAAGAGAAATTTTTTGGCTGTCCAGCAACGTTTGGCAAGAAGTACAACAAGATAATTTACAAAGCTAGGGACGTAACGGAGCTCATTCCGAGCAGAAGCCAAGCTGTTTGCAGACAACTTGAACCGCTTTTAAATAAAAGAGTTGAAGAGTTGTTTGGGAATCGGAACCAGACACAATTGGTAGAACGTCTTATTAGAACCAATATGGGATTGATGACCTGTACGCTCGAAAGTATTTCCTTCAAGCTTAACATGTCGGCCAGAAACCTACAGCGAAAGTTGCAATTGGAAGGCACAAAGTTTCAGACTATTCTAGAAGACCTGCAGAAGGAAATGGCCATTTCTATGAAGAAAAAAGGCATGGCAGCTAAACAAATTGCAGACCATTTAGGCTACCGCGAAACGAACTCTTTCTTAAGGGCATTTAAACGCTGGTTTGGGAAAAGCTTCAGCGCGTATTCTGATTAAGTAGGTTAAACCGACTCCTAGCAGTTAAGAACGATTTAGCAAGAAAATACCTCTGCTACTCCGTATCTTCTAGAATCTCCGCTGGCTTCTAATTGGTCTTGTTTTCCTTTGAAAATAGAATGTACGCCACCAAAGAATAACGATTCATAATCCCATTCTTTTTGTTGCTCAAACCCCGAAGTATCAAGCGCTGCACCTTTTTCAAAATGAAGCACATTTTCTTGCACATGAACCCGTGCTTTCTGAGTGGCATCTTCTAGACTCAAACCTTCTTCAAACAAAGCCTTAAGTACCTGAGCAATCATAAACGGAATTCTACCAGCTCCACCAGAACCTCCAGAATAAAGAAACTTATTCTCATTATCTAAAACCATGGTTGGGGTCATCATGGAGTTTAGTCGTACGTTTTCTTTCCAAGAATGAAATCCGTCAGGCAATAAGAACGATTCGCCCATCATGTTATTCATTTGCATGTTGGTGCCTGGGATAAAGTAGCCGCTTCCTTCTCCAATAGAAGTGGTGAAACTCACCGCATTTCCCCATTTATCAACCACATTAAAATGGCTGGTCCCTTTTGTTGATGTGTCTTTTCCTTGAAGCTGAAATCCTAGTTCTGGGTGGAGTGTTTCAAGTCGTTTAGAAATCTGATGTGGGTGTTGGTATTGGGTTTTTACCTGATTGATTGTCTTCACCCAATCGCCATTATAAATCTCTAGATACCCGAAGATTAAAGCCATAATTGCTCCGCCTAAACTAGGGCCATTAGGTAAATAGAGGTGGTTGTTTTGCCACGGAATACTAAGCGGATTGCGCCAAACGGCATTGTAATTCTCAAAGTCGGCCCTGCGTAAATAGCCACCTTTTTGTTTGCTGTCTTCACTAATTATTCTCCCAATTTCTCCCTTGTAAAAACCAGTTTCTCCTTCGTCTTTCAAAAAATTAAGGAAGTCTCCAAAAAGTGGCAAATGAAGCAGGTCTCCTTCCGTTTTTCGTTCATCTCCATTGAAGAAAATGTCCTTCACCGTTGGGTCAATTCTAAAGATAACCTCAAGCAATTCTAAGTCGATACTCTGAAACGTGTTAAGAACCACTCCTGACTTTGCCAAGTCCATTGCAGGCGCCAGCAATTCTGCCATTGGCATACTGCCAAACTTCCTATGCATTTCATACAATCCAGCAATGGTTCCGGGCGTTGCCGATGATGCCAGTCCAACGTGAAAAGTCTCTACTTCAATTCCAAAATTGACTTCAATCGGATAGAAATCACGGTTTTCTAGCTTGGGCTTGTTTCTAGGCGTTTGAGCAAAGAAATCTAGCATTAATGGAGTTTCACCAGCCTTGTGGCAAAGAGCAAAACCACCTGCTCCTGCCGATGCCATGCAAGGTTCGGTAATAAACATGGCAATCGCGCCAGCAATACTTGCGTCAAAAGCATTTCCGCCTGCAAGAAGAATTTCTTTACAGACATCTAAAGTCGTTTCATGGCCTGCGGAAATGGCGCTATGTGAATTCGCGTTTTGCAAGCTGACGAATTTACTGCTTAAACAGCATTTCTTTAAAGTCTTAGGTTGCCAGATTATCAAATGCGTTGGCTGGCAATCTTGTAGGTTTTTAGGAAAGAACCGAATGCACATTTCAGAATTAGGATTAAAATCTTTCGTGCTTTCTTTATCGCGTGAAGTTTCTGTGGTTTATTCTGTTTTTGCCTTTAGGTGTTTTTGCCCAGCAACCATCGTATTATTCGATTGGCGAAAGAGAGCTAGAAGGTGAGCATATCTATGATATTCATCAAACCGCAAATGGTGATTATTGGATAGCTACAAATAGTGGCCTAATTAAGTTTGATGGTTACACTTTTGAAAGGCAGAAATGCGAGGATATTCTAACGCCTTCATTATTTGATTTAATCGAAGATCAAGACGGCAATATTTTCTGTTTCAACCTAGCGGGGCAAATATTCAAGGTGCAAGATGGGCTCTGCGAACCTTATTACTCCATTCCTGATTCACTTCTTTCAGCCCAGCTTGACATTGAAATTGACAACCAAAACCAGCTTCTTATTCTGGCGGCTAAGGTGATTACGTTAGATTCGAATAAGGTTGCAACCGTTCTTCCTGTGGTAGGCGAGGCAAACTCTTCTTATCTCGGAACACTTGCTAAAATGGCTGATGGCGCTGTTTGGGGCTCGCCAACTCCAGACGGTCAATTATTGGTTTGGAAAGACGGAAAACAAACCGCGAAGAAAATAGAAAGATTATCCGAAAAGGAGTTTGACCCGTACCATTTTATACCTTTTGGAAGTCACGTTTTGCTTAATCCGGCAGGGTCATCGAGTTTATTAAGGTTAAGCGAAAATCGGGCATTACCAATTGATGTTCAGGGTTGGTTTGGGCCTAGCCAAAACACTCGCGTTTATGAAACAGGGCGGCATTTATGGTTCGTAGGCGGCACTACAGGCGCATACCGTGTAAACGAAAACTTAGAATGCATTGATAAAAATGGTCCGATTTTCCCGAACACTTTTATATCAGCCACATATGTAGATCAAGAGAAAAACACGCTGATTGGAACTTTCGGAAATGGCATTCTAGTAATTCCAGATGGTGAGGCAACTGATTTGATTGGCTTGCCTGAGGATGAGAAAGTGGTTTCAATAACTTCCAACGGACTAGACGCTCTTTACTTCGGAACGCAAAACGGCAACATTTATAGCCGTAAAAATGAGAGAGTAGAATTAATCCATCAAAGTCGAAAGAGAACTATTGAAAACCTGTTTTACCTAGACGATGAGAGCCTCATTTTTGCCGATGTAAAAGGGGTTAAACTCGATTTGAAAACAGGTAATACTAAGCCCATTTTTCTAGGCTCGTTAAAAGATGTTTTTCAACGAGATAACGGAGATTATTTACTTGCATCAAACCATGGCGCCACAGTGTTCTCTAATCAGGGGGATAGCTTAGAGCGTGTAAACGGGCTTAGTCTTAGAATGCATGGCATAGGAGAGGTGGCCGGTACAGCAACGATTTACGCGTGCTCATCAAAAGGTCTAATTCAGCTTAAGAATGGCAAGCCATCATTCATGCTAATGAATGGTAAACCAATTATTGCAAGAGATATTACAGTAAATGGAGACCGTGTTTATCTGGCCACAGATGCAACTGGAATTGCAGTGATTGAAGGAGATTCACTTATTGAGAACTGGGACGAAAACAGTGGTTTGATTTCTAACCGTGTTCGTCAAGTTGAGTTTGCGGACGGGAGATTGTTTGCGGCCACCAATAAGGGCATTCAAGTCTTGAATTCTGACGGCAAAGTCCTAAAAACAATCACAAGATCTGAAGGACTTTATGCTGAAAATATTCAGCATTTTGAGGTGGTGAAAGATGTGCTTTGGGTGGTTCATAACCATGGCGTTCAGGCTATTCCTCTAAACCAAGACAATTCGGGAACATTTCAAACCACGCTACAACTGGCAAGAGTAACCGTTAACGATTCGGTTGTTTCTCCTTCTAACAAGGGCCGATTTACGCATTCCGAAAATAGCTTTCGGTTTATTCTGCAATCAAGAACGCTGAGGCATCAGACCGAGATAACCTACCAATTCAAACTCAGTGGGGCAGATGATAGTTGGCAGTCGTCAACCTATCACCAAAACGAAATTGAATATCGTTCTCTTGCTCCTGGCAAGTATTTGTTCGAAGCAAAAGCCAGTTGCAGAGGCGAAGAGAGTGAGTTGGTTAAGTACAGTTTTATCGTCTCACCACCTTTTTATCAAGCTTGGTGGTTTATACTTGGAGTAGCCCTGTTTGCTGTCGGAGTTATCAGTTTTATTTATCGGAGAAGGCTAATTGCTCAGCAAACCCAATCTCGGCAACTGAACGAGTTGAACGCTTCAAAACTCACAGCCATTCAGTCTCAAATGAACCCACATTTCATCTTCAATGCGCTTAATTCTATTCAGGATTTGGTGCTGAAAGGAGATGTGACAAACTCGTACACATACATTACCAAGTTTGCCGATTTAGTAAGGAGAACACTCAGTTATTCGGATAAAGATTTTATCGATTTTGAGAACGAACTAAAGCTTATTGAGCTGTATCTCACGTTAGAAAAACTTCGTTTTAAAACCAATTTTGAATTTACGATTGATGCAGAAGGCGTGGAAGACATTCAACTTCCTCCAATGCTTGTTCAGCCATTTATTGAGAATGCCCTCGTACACGGATTACTACACTTAGAAGGAGATAAAAAGCTTGACTTAAAATTTGAGTTGAAGGAAAATCTCGTTTGTACGATTACAGATAATGGAGTAGGTAGAGAAAAAGCGCGCGAGATCAAAGAACGCCAACGAGCAAGTCATGAGTCGTTTTCGGTTAATGCCATTCGCAAGCGGTTCGAAATTCTCCAACGAAACTTTGGTGGCAAACTTGGTTTTACAACCGAAGACTTGATGGAAGATGGCGTTGCTAAAGGAACTCGCGTTAAGCTTGTTATTCCTGTTAGGCGCAAATTTTAAAAGACCTACTAGGTTTTCAAAACCTAGTAGGTCTAGGTGAGCCATTCCTAAACCAAACCGAGTTGTTTATGAAAACAACCCGCTTGCTTACGCGGATGTAATTACATTAGCCACAATGGATACTGGGTTTACCGCAATAATTGTTGATGACGAGCAAAGCGCAAGAGATATTCTTGCAAATCTGCTGGCGCGATTTTGTCCAGCTGTGGAAGTTTTGGGAGCCTATTCAAATGTGCCAGATGCGGTTGAAGCAATCAAAGAATTAAAGCCACAAGTTGCCTTCCTCGATATAGAAATGCCCAATTATTCCGGCTTCGAAATCGTTGATTTCTTTCAGGAAGTTGATTTCGAAATGGTGTTCATTACGGCTTATGATAAGTATGCAATTAAAGCCTTTGAAGTGTCTGCGGTAGATTATCTGCTAAAACCAATTGAAATTGAGCGCTTACAACAAGCAGTTGAGAAATTGGCAAAACGAGTAGGGCAGAGCAGGGAAGAAAACCACAAGCTTTTGGCGGAAAGTTTAAAGTCAGATTTGGTGTCTAAAATTGCCATTTCGGTAAAAGGTTATCAGACCATTGTTAATGTAAATGAGATTGTGGCAATAGAAGCCAGCGAATCTTATAGCAACATCAGGTTAGCAAACGGCACAATCCATTTAGTGAGTAAAAATCTCAAGCATTTTGAGAATTTACTGGCCGATAATTCCAATTTCTTCAGGTCTCACAAATCATGGATTGTAAACTTGGATATGCTCGAAAAGTACAATCGCTCCAAGGGAGAAATTGATTTGAAATCTGAAGTAATTGCCAAGCTTTCCAAGTATCGAAAGGAAGCGTTTGAGGCCGCCTTAGAACTGAAATAACGTCCGTTAATCCTTAAAAACAGTCTGTTAATGAAATCGATTGTCCGTTGCTGAAGGATAATTGAATGAGCCTTCATCGTTCCTGAAGTTTGTAGTTCACACCTACAAATAGACATTCATATGAAGAAGGTTTTTTACATCATTACAGCAATTCTCTTCACGGTTTTTGCAAACGAGACTACCGCTCAGGAAACAATTGTTTCCATTGGAACCGGAACCGGAACAAGCAACGGGCCCCCGGCAAGACCAAATTCCGAAAGCTACGGTCAAACGTTGTATTACCCCGGCCAAGTGGGACAGGCTGGCTATATCACCAAACTCGCATACAAGAGATATGATACGCAAGCGTACACTAACGCTATGCATTGGACGGTGTACTTAGGGAACACCACTCAGACTAGCTTTTTCGGGTCTCTTAATTATGATGATATGATACCAGTTGGAAACCTCACACAGGTTTTTGATGGAAACGTTGAGGTAACCAGTACTGAGATAATCGTGAGTTTTGATACCCCGTTTTACTATGATGGCGTAAATCAGTTGGTTGTAGCAGTGAATGAGTTAACACTTGGTAAGCACCACTCTTATTTGAAGGCTACGGCTTACGGTACGGCAACCAATGCTCCTGCGAAAGCGGCTATTAATTTGAGCACATTTGCATCGGTAAACGCAAGTAGTCCGCTGGCTTCTTCAGACCAAATGTCTGCCACCGCACAGCAGGCCAATGTCGATATAACATTTTCAACATGTCTTTGGCCTTCTGCTATTACAGCTACAAATCCGGGTACAACTACCATGGAGATTGGTTGGACAGCAAGCGCGCTTAACGAATCGGCTTGGCAAGTAGAAGCCGTACCAACAGGCGAGGCTCAGGGAACAGGAACTGTCCAATCAGCGGGAACAAACCCGTACACGTTTACTGGCTTAGACCATAGTACAGTCTATGATTTTTATGTGCGTTCAGATTGTGGTTCCAGCGAATATTCAGAGTGGAAATATTACGCAACAGGAACAACCGCATGCGGTATTAACACTTGCTTCGAAGAAGATTTCGACTCATACAATCACTTAGATGAGCCAAGATGTTTCACAACAGTTAGCCCTGCTGTAACGGGTGCGGCTGTTGGTAATCCAGGCTCTTTGGTTCTGCATATTGGAGGGTTCGGAGATACTTACACATCACTCCCAGAATTTGCTTCGCTTAACGGAGGGTTACTCACATTTAAAGGAAGAAGCAATGGCGGAGCTCCGTATAATCAGATTAATGTAGGAACATCTTCTGACCCAACGAACACAGCAACATTTACACCTTTTCAGGCAATTGCAATGGGAACTGCTTGGGCTGATTATACTGTTGATTTTAGCACGTACGCAGGAACGGATAAGTACATTACTGTTCAATATTTAAATGGTGTAAACGGTAACACGTTTGTTTATCTTGATGAAATCACGTTTGATGGAAACGGTGTGTGCGTTTTCAATAAAACTTTTGTAGATAAAGACGCTACCGCAGGAAACAACGATGGAACCTCTTGGGCAGATGCCTACACCGATTTACAAGACGCTCTAACCAATCATAACGGAAATGATATTTGGGTTGCCGAAGGAACGTATAAGCCAGATGCGTCTAACCGAGCCGCTACATTCAGCATCCCTTCTGGAGCTAAAATTTATGGTGGCTTTGCAGGTACGGAAACAGCGATAAATCAGCGTATTGCTGGTTCAAACACTACGATTTTAAGTGGCGATTTAAGTGGAAACGACAACGGAACTCTTTTGCCAACAGAAGCTACGCGACAGGATAATTCTTATCACGTAGTTACACTTAAAGGAGATGTTCAAAATGTGGTTTTGGATGGTTTTACAATAGCCGATGGAAACGCCAACGGACCAATCGACAATAGTTGTAGTACTGCCGCGGCAAGCAGGGTTTACCATGCCAGAGGCGCGGCTATTTACGCTAATCCTTATGTTATTAATCAGGTTAATTCTGCCGATGTTTCAAATTGCATCTTTGAGAATCATACAGCAACCGAAGTATCGGTTTACTACGCTTTCGCACCTTGCGGAGTAACCAACGTAACCTTCGATTTCGACTTTGACCGATGCATTACCAGAAATAATTTCTGCGGCACGCTTTCAAGCTATTTGTTCAGCGCCTCTGGCGGATACGGAATTGTAAGTCAAGGTTCAGTTACCAACTCGTTGTTTCACGATAATGAGACGACCGCTTCTTTGGGTTCTGTCTTCTATTTAGTGACGAGTACAGCCAATGGCGGAACTCATACTGCTTTAAACATCGACATTAACGGAAATACATTCGCGAATAATGTTTCGGGCGATGGTTCAACTTTCTACACAATCCGATCTCAATCAAGCATATTCAAGAACAACATTGTTTGGGGGAATGGTTCAACTTCACCTTTCAACGCAAGTCCAACTCCTGTAATTAGTTCAAGCCTAATTGAAGGCGGAATTAGCAGTTCTTTAAATGTAGATCCTAGTTTCTCTGACCCGAACAATGACGATTTCTCCTTGGATTGTAATTCGCCTGCTATCAATTTTGGAGATGGAACGGGTATTAGTCCAACATCTTTAGACTTAGCTGGTAATCCACGTTTCAATGGCGATTTAGACCTTGGAGCTTATGAATATGATGCAACCTTTTCAGCTTCGGCAACAGAAAGCTCCGTGTGTCAAGGAGACCCAGTAACGTTTAGCGCATCAGGAGTAACCAACATTTCTTGGACTGGCGGAGTTTCAGATGGTGTGCCATTTTATCCAACATCAACCGATACGTACACAGTTACCGGAACAGATGGAAACGGATGCGTAAGCACCAGAAGTTTGGTTGTTTCTGTAGATGCCTCTGTTGCGGACGATAATGTAACTGCTCCAACCGAAGTGTGTTCAGGCACATCCGCAACGATTAGCATTGCTAGTTCAACAAGTGGAGCAACGTATTACTTGCGTGATGATTCAAACAACTCAATTGTTGATGGCCCAACAGCGGGTACTGGAAGTGCTCTGTCATTCTCAACAGGAAACTTAACGTCAAGCAAAACATTCAATGTATTTGCAGAAGGCTCAGCGGTTGTTACACAAGAAGGAGCCTTGGAATTTGATGGCGCTAACGACTACGTTTTAGCACCAAAACCGTCTGGTTTCGCATACAATTCGGCATATACTGTTGAAGGTTGGGTAAAGACACCAAACCCGGGAGCATCTGGTGGATATCAATCTATCTTTTTTGCAGGTACAACTGCCGCGAGTGATCTCGAAATGTACGTACAGCAAGGGTCCAATGCTTTTGTGGTTGTACACAATAGAGGAAATGGCGGAACGCTTCAAGGAGCAACTTTCTCAGTTCCACCAAACAACACTTGGTTCCATTTGGCCGTAGTCTATAATGGTTCTACAGTTACCGCATACTTTGATGGTGTTTCTCAAGGAGCAATCGCTATGGCTACGCCAGTTGTTTCTAGCGGAGCGCAAATCAACTTTGGATATATGCAAAGCAGTGCATTTGACCCGGCTTGGGGCTCTAAAAACATGTCTGGTTCTTTGGATGATTTTAGATTATGGAGCATAGCCAAAGCCGCTGGAGACATTGCTTCAGGAATGGGTAATTGTGTTGCAGGAACAGAAACAGGACTTGAAGCATACTATAATTTCGAAGAAGGAACAGGAACAACACTAACCGATTTGGCAAATGGAAACAACGGAACGCTAACCAATATGGATAATGCTGATTGGGTTTCAACAGGTTCTGTTTCTTGTGCTGGCGCTGGTTGCGATTTTGAACTTTCGCAGACAGTTACAATCAACGTAACTACTGGCTACAACTTAACCGAAACAGCAAGTGTTTGTAGTGGCGAAAGCTTCACATTCCCTGATGGAAGCTCGCAAACCATTACTTCTCAGACTGTACACACAAGTAACCTAACAACAGTTGTTGCCGGTTGCGATAGCATAATCGAAACAACGGTAAACGTGAATCCTAGCTATGACTTAACGGAGACAGCAAGTGTTTGTAGTGGAGAGAATTACACCTTCCCTGATGGAAGTTCTCAAACAATCACGTCTCAAACGGTTTACACAAGCAATCTAACAACCGTAGTAGCTGGATGCGATAGTATAATTGAAACTACCGTAAACGTTAACCCGACTTACGATTTAATGGAAACAGCGGCTGTTTGTGCTGGTTCTTCCTACACATTCCCTGATGGGAGCTCTCAAACAATTACTTCTCAAACGGTTCATACAAGCAACTTGCAAACAGTAGGTTTTTCATGCGATAGCATCATTGAAACAACGGTTAATGTTGCGCCAGAATACAACCTCACCGAAACGATTGGTCTTTGCAGTGGAGCAGACTTCACTTTTCCTGATGGAACAATGCAAACCAACCTTACGGCAGGTGTGGTACATACCAGCAGTCTAACCACGGTTGGTTTTGGTTGCGATAGTATTATCGAAACCACAATTACCATTACGTCTGCGTTCAATGTCAGTGAAAGCGCAACTGTTTGTGGCGGAAGTAGCTATACATTCCCTGATGGTACGGTGCAGAACAACATCACTTCGCAAGTGGTGTATTCGAGTACGTTAAGTGCGGTCAGCATTCCATGCGATAGTATTGTAGAGACTACTGTGAATATTGCTCCCGATTACGATTTGACTGAAACCACTTCGGCTTGTATGGGAGAAAGCTACACCTTCCCTGACGGAAGTTCGCAGACCATTACGTCTCAAACGGTTTACACAAGTAACCTCGCAACGGTAGGTTTTGGTTGCGATAGTATTATTGAAACCACCGTTAATGTAAACCCTAGCTACGACCTGACTGAAACCGAAACCGTGTGTTTCGATGGTAGTTTCACGTTCCCTGATGGAACTACTCAGAACAACATCACTTCTCAGGTAGTTTATACGAGTAACCTGGTTACAGTGGGTACACAGTGCGACAGCATCATTGAAACAACAGTGAATGTGACGACTGTTGATGCCTCTACATCGCAAAACGGTAATACGCTAACCGCCACAGAAACTGGTGCTGATTACCAATGGGTTGATTGCGATAATGGAAATGCAGCTTTAGCTGGAGAAGAAAACCAAGATTTCACACCAACATCTAGCGGTAATTATGCTGTTGAAGTAACCGTAAACGGATGTACCGAAACTTCAAGTTGCACAAACATGGTTGTAACAGGAATTCGTGAATCTGTGAACTCAGATATCAAAGTTTATCCAGTACCAGCAAGAGATGTGTTGTTCGTGAATTCGGGTAACACAATCACCGAATTGGCTGTTCTTTCTGCCAATGGTTCGCTGATTAAATTGGAGTCTCAGAACCAAAAACAGATTGATGTTTCTGGCTTGGCAAAAGGAGTTTATCTTCTTCGAGTAGTAACCGAGAAAGGTGTTTCTTACACACGATTCATCAAGCAATAAACCAGCAATTGGAGATGAATTGAAGGGCGGCCAATTGGCCGCCCTTTTTTGTTGCTAATGTTTACTGTTTGGTTTTAATCACCTTTTTGAACAGAATATCTGTACCAGAAAACACCTGAATGTAATAAATGCCACTGGCCCATTCCGTTGTGTTTAGCGTAGCAGATTGTGCTGTAAACTCTCTGTCAATAAGCGTTTTTCCACCCATGTCCATCACCTTTAAACGTTCAATGTTCTTCTCAGAATAAACGCTTAGCTGATTGTTAAATGGATTAGGCTGAATTGAGAAATTATTGGTCAATTCTTGAATGCCAACTGCAATCCATTCAAAACCTTCAGATATAGAAGCACAACCGTTTTCATCCGTTATCTCCACCGAATAACTTCCAGTAGCTATCGGTGTTAAACTCATTTGATTTTCACCATTAATTGGCAAGCCGTTTAAGTACCATTGGTAGGTTGCGGCCGTGGTTGAAGTAAGCTGAGAACCGTCTAGCGTAATTTCTGGCTGACTAGCCGTATTTACATCAACAGTAATTTGGCCTGTAGCGTCACCACATACGTTAGAAGCGGTTACCGAATATGTGGTTTCAACTGTTGGATTGACCAAGATGTCAGCGGTAGTTTCTCCGCCAGGCGACCATAAATAAGATTCAACATCTGTTGCTTCTGTAGTAATTGAAACCGACCCTCCATCACAGACAGAATTTTCACCTGCAACGCTCACCGTTGGATTTGGGTTGATGGTTGCAATCACCTCGGTTCTGGCGGTGGAGCAACCTTCTTTTTGAACTTCCCAATCGTAGAAAAAGTAGTAGAAATCGTTACCAGCTGTGCTGGATGTAATGGATAGTAAACCAGGAATGTTGTAAGGGTAATCTGGCCCAGAATTGTTGCGATAAAGGTTTGGTCCAGCAGAAGTGCCGAGTTGTAAATTCGTTCCTGTTGGAAGGTTGAAATTGAGTTCAACTCTACTTTCTCCATCAGGAATGTTTACCGTGGCATTTTCAATTACTGTCCCGGTAGCATCGCGTAATTCAATGGTTCGGTTTCCTGCACCCTCAGCATATACTTTTACTGAAACCAAGGTTACTGGCTCGTAGCAATCAAACAACAAACTTTGAACGTTATTGAAGGCACTTCCCGTTCCAAAATTATTGTCTGGTGCGCCTCCAAATTGTGGCGCTGGGGCAATTTCGCATTCCACAAAATAGGATGTGGTTGTGCTGATGGATGGTGTAGTAAAATTGGTTCCCGTATTCACTAACGTTCCGTTTGTGGCAGTATTAAACCAGTTCAAATCTCCATCGCCAGAGGCGGATAATACCACAGAACCTGTCCCGCACCTTGACGCACCCTGAACAGTAGGACTCGTTCCAATATTGGCAACAACAGGAGTTCTTTCAGAAATGCAACCAGGTGTTGTAATCTGCCAATCGTAGAAGAAATAGTAGAAATCGTTGCCCGCACTACTGCTAGTTATTGAAACCACATTTGGCACCGTATAAGGATAACTCGGGCTGTCGTTATTTCTAAATAAATCTGGGTCAGGAGTTGTGCCAAGTTGGTAATCCGTTCCTGGTTGTACCGTGAAGTTTAGCGTAACGATTTGTTCTCCGTCAGGAATATTTACAGTTGCAGACTGAAGCACATTTCCTGCATTGTCTTTTAGTAAAATGGTTCTGTTTCCTTCGCCTTGCGCGTAAACTTTAACTGTATTCAGCGTAAATGCTTCAAAACAATCAAACACCAGATGTTGGTCTCCCTGAAAGTTGTCTCCTCCACCAAATGTATTGTCTGCTGGGCCAACGTTATAAGGTGCAGGAAGCACGGCATCTTCGACATAATAAGTTGTAGTGTTTGGAAGGTTTGGCGTGTTAAAAGTTGGTCCCGTTGCTAAGGCATTTCCGCCTGTTTGCTCAGAATACCATTGCAATGTTCCTTGGCCACTGGCCGATAAATTCACAGAACCCGCAGAACATAAAAAGCCGTCTGAAGCAGGAGGCCCGTCAGGTTTGTTTACAGCTATGTAGTTGGTTTGTGAAATCACATCGCTACCATAATTATTGCTTGCCGTAAGCGAAACGGTGTAGGTTCCTTCACTTGCGTAAGTATGGGTTGGATTTTGGTCTGTGGAGGTGTTTCCATCACCAAAATTCCACAACCAACCAGTTGCTCCATTAATGGATAAATCTGAAAAGCTCACCAGCCCACTGCATGAAATTGTTGGGCCACCAACAAAATTCGCTGTTGGGGCAGAGGTAGGCTGCTCGCACTCCCACGTTAAGGCAAACCCAGATTCACTTACCATAATATCTGAAGTTTGCCTGATGGTAATTGCGCCTCCGGTTGATGTAACTGTTCCGCCATTTGGCAGCGCAAAACCATCGTATTGCCCAATCAACGGACTTGCGGTAGTTGGGCCATCATAGAGGTAGATGTAGTCGTAGGTTTCTTCATAGCCAAACGAACTAAAATTGAGCGTTACCGATGTTGCTCCAACAGGAGAAATGGTGGTGGTAACATCTGTGTTATCAGCATAATTGCTGCTTGGACCACCGCTATCGTAAAGCGTACCTGTGCACCAAGTAAGCGTTTGAGAACCGTTAGTTGGCATTAATCCCGTACACGGATTGTTGGGGTTGATGCTCACAAAATCAACAATAGAATCTGTTTCGGTTCCGCAATTTCCGCCATCTACAAAAAGTGAAACGGTGTAGTTACCAAAACTGGTGTAGGTGTGAGAAGGATGTACGTCTGTGCTTGTTTGCCCATCGCCAAAACTCCAGAGATAAGAAGAGCCATTGTTACTTTGGTTATCAAAGTTTACGGTAAACGGAGCCTCGCAGGCAACGTTAATGTCCGCAGAAAAATCAGCGCTAACAGTTGGGTTAAACTCATCTCCAACACCAACCGCATACCAAGCATCTGTACATGCAATTACCTGCGGAGAACATCCGCCAAACAAATCAATTGCCGATTGGATGGCGTAAAAACGAGCATCATCATACTCAGATGTTTGGCCGAGGTAAACGGTCAAGTTTCGGTAGGCAATGGCCTGCGCATCGGCCAAGCCAATTCCGGTTACGTTGTACGTGTTACCAATATCGTTGGTGCCATTTTCGCCTTCTACCAAAATGTAAAACCACTTGTTCTGAACACCACTGTTTATGTGCACACCACCGTTATCTCCCGCTCCGGTAAACCAATTTGTGCCTTGGTAAGTGTCTGGGTCGCCAAACTGATTTGGGTTGCTCATCGAGCGCAGTGTGCCAACATCTTCGCCCATAAGCCAATCTCCAGAACTCGGATTGGCAATAAACTCTACTGCTGCGCCAAAAATATCTGAGAACGATTCGTTAAGCGCTCCCGGCTCATCTTGATACACAAGATTGGCTGCGTTTTCTGTTACGCCATGACTCATTTCGTGGCCGCAAATATCCAAGGCAGTAAGCGGGTTTCCATTGCCGTCACCGTAGGTCATTCTCAGCCCATCCCAAAACGCATTAAAATAGTTTTGGTCAAAGTGGATGTAGCTGTTAATCTGCATGTTATTGTTGTCAATTCCGTTGCGGCCATGCTGATTTAGAAAGTAATCGTAGGTCATTTCGGCACCCCAATGTGCATCTGTTGCGTATTGGTCAAACGTGGCGTTTGCATTATTCCAGTTGTTATCGTTGTCGGTAAAATCTACCGCATTTCCGTAGTCGGTGCCTTCGTTCATGTCAAAGGTTCGAACACCATTTCCGCGTCCTGCTTCGCGAAGTCGAAACCCACCATTGTTACTATCTGTGGTTATGGTTTGCGTGCCGCTGTAACCAGTTTGAGCCGTTCCTGGCACATCTGCCGAACAAATTCGATCATTCTGAAAAAGTACACTTCCAGTTTCTGCAT
Organism: Flavobacteriales bacterium; assembly: GCA_049608805.1. Taxonomy (GTDB): domain Bacteria; phylum Bacteroidota; class Bacteroidia; order UBA10329; family UBA10329; genus UBA10329. Next base: position 30,697 of record JBMYXX010000001.1, read on the forward strand.
CTACAAAAACCTCATACCGCCCAACTGGTTTGTGTGCGTATATGTCAAACTTGTAGGCAAGCCTAAATGCTTCTGGTTTGGAGAATTCAAAAGTTGGGTCGATATAGACCAAATTGGCCTTTGGGAAATAGGTGGCGTCTGGGTTTTCTGTTTCCCATTTTAGATGGTTTTCTTCGCCAGAAAGTTCCCATTTGTAGGATGCTGCGCCAACGTGGTTTTTGGCCAATTCAAGCGCAGAAAGCTCATCTAAACCAACGGTTTTAGACGGAATGTTTACTGGGATTCTCCCGTTTAAAGAAGTAACCAAATCGTTTGAGCCATGGGCAAAAGCAAAAGCACCGTAAACCTCAATTCCGTTCTTGGTTATCTGATAGCGCTGGTGCTGAAAACCCAACTTATCGGTTTCATGTCGTAAGAGTTTGAGCTGAATTCCATCGCCAAGATTGAATGCTTTTTTTGCCCAATCGGGGAATTTGGATGATGGAAACTGAGCCGATTCTTTCAGCTTCACAAAACTGGGAATTGTAGCCCCGGGCTCCATTCTAACCATCTCGCTTGCGGCCAAAATATTTTTGTTTGGATTGTGTGGAGCCGTTTGGCCAAAAACGACTGGCAAAAGCAAGGAAAATAATGGGAGAAGTATGAATAAGCGTCTTAACATTAATATGTTCTGAGTTCGAATGCTGTAAGATTACAACTTACGTGTGTTTATGTTCGTCAGGTTTTTGTCTAACCATCGATTTATCAACCTGATTACCTTTGGGCAACTTCAACCAACATGTCTAGCTACAAACGCGAGTTAAAACCGGCACCAAATCAACTCTACGGAGAAAGCGGATTTGAGTTCGGCTCTTTCGATAAACCGATTCAGAACCCAAACCTGATTGATGCACAACGACCTTATAAGCTGCCGCTGCCCAGAGGATTAAAATGGATGCAGCTGCGCGAATGGCAGGCATTTCAGATGAGTAACGGAACCCATTTTGTGATGGTGGCCATTTACAACGCCAAGAAAATATCGTTGGTTCAGTTTATCGTTTACGATATCATCAACAACAAGAAATACCGCTACGAGAAGAAGGTGGCGCCTTGGTCGCTTGATGTTGCTACCGGGTTATTCGAAACAGAATCGAGCTATTTGAGCAAGAACTTTTCGCTTGTTGCTAAGCACGATTTGAACAAAAACTCATTGGAGCTCACCGCATCAATCCGCAATCAGAAAGACTTGCCAGATGTTGAGGCAAAATTTACTGCTACGCATGATGTAAAGCGTTACGAACCAATGGTGGTTTGCATGCCGTTTTCGAAGAAGCGAGCCATGTATTCGCATAAATGTTTGATGCCGCTTTCTGGTAGCATTCAGTTTGGGAAAGACGTAATTCCGTTCCCAGAAAAGATTAGTCAACTCATACTAGACGACCACAAAGGTTATTATCCGTACCCAACTATTTATGATTGGGGAACCGGAATTGGCCGCGATTCTGAAGGAAAACTCATCGGCTTTAACCTTACCGATAATCAGGTTCTAGACCACGAAACGAACAACGAAAATTGTTTGTGGCACGATGGCAAATTGAGTGTGCTTCCGCCTATCAAATTCAAACGGCCAGAAGGCTACAAAGGCACGTGGTTTGTCAAGGATAATTACGGGAAAGTTGACCTAGAATTCCGACCAGTAATTCATACTGCGGTAGATGTAAATGCGCTCATTCTAAGAAGCAAATACCAAGGTCCGTACGGATTCTTCAATGGTTTTATTAAAAACCGAGATGGAGAAAAAGTGGAGATAAAAGAACTCTTTGGGATGGGAGAAGATTTCTACCTGAGAGCATAATGGCATCGTTGGTAAACAACATATTAGACAAGCTACTTTCTGTGGCTTGGCGGCTGTTGGATTTGCCGATTTACGCCCTCATAATGCTTGCGGCATTGTTGTTTTTGCCTACTCTTTTTTTGTGGGTAAAACTGGTGCGTAAAAAGAGCCAAGTTGGTTTTAAAACTATGGTGTTTGCTTTGCTCGGATTGGTAATTCCGATGGCGCTTATTGTTGATTTTAAGTTGAAGTCTCATCAATCGGAAGTGGAGATTCTGAGCCAGAAATACATGAACGCTTTAAATGCTGAAACGGCTCTCGTTCCGGCTGAAAAAATCATCTCACCAACTTCAAAAACGTACTTAGATGGCTACATGGATAGCCTCAAAGTTTGGGAACGTTCTATTCATGAAGCCATCACGCTAGTAACGTTTAAAAAGGAGGCGCCAAAAGCATCGTTTTTTCTGGCTGTAGTTGATTTAACCTACCCTGGGCTAGAGCCAAAAATCACTTCAGAATACACAGAGTTAAAAACACTAACCAGCAATTTCGCGAAAGCAAATGATTGCATATTGGCCGTAAACGGAGAGGCTGGAGATGGTATTTTTCAGAATTCTGGTTATGGAGAATGGGTAGGAAATTGGGTTTCTGATGGGAATGCAATTACGCTTTTAGATACAGATCAGCGCCCATTTCTTTCGTTTGATAAGTACAATAAAGCCACATATTCTCCAGAAAATGAAGTTGTAAAAGAGTACACGGAGAAGATGTACAACACTATTTGGGGGCGTTGGGATTTGTTGGTTAATGGTGAATTTCCTGAGTTTGAAAACCAGCGTGTTTACGCGCAATGCGTGATGGGAATTGATGAGCCGGGAGACAAACTTTACCTGCTAATTGTTGATGGAAAAAGGCAGGAATACAGCCAAGGTTTGAACTTTGAAGAATGTGCTAGACTGCTTAAAGAATTGGGCTGCTATAATGCCATGGCTTGCGATCAGGGCGGCTCGGTTTGCATGTATGTAGAACCGATGAAAGGTATTGTTAATCGCCCAGCGGATAATGATGGTGATGAGCGCGTGGTTTACACTCATTTTGGAATTAAGGTACCATGAAAAACAAGCTGTTTTTAGCTCTAGGAGCTGCGTTACTTCTTTCCGCTTGCGATACAGAATTGCGAGAGATTATTGTTTCTGGCGAAGCGTTAGAGTTTAAAACTGACTCAACTTTTGATGTTGAATATTTGGTGTCGCGAATGCCGATTGTAATGCTTGAAACGGACGGTCGAGAGATTCTAGATGAACCTAGAATTATTGCCAAAATGGGAATTGTTGACAACGGTAAAGAACGCTATAACGGAAACTGGAATAAGTACACGGATTTTGAGGGAAAGGTGAGCATTGAAAGACGCGGTTTTACTTCTCAGAACTTCCCAAAATTGCAATATGCGTTTGAGACTATTGGAGAAGACAGTCTTCCGGAAAACGTTGAGTTACTGGGTTTTCCGATGGAGAACGATTGGATTTTGCATGCACCATACAGCGATAAATCTCTGATTAGAAATGTGCTGATTTACAACTGGTGGGAAGAGTTGGGCCACTATGCTTCGCGAACCAAGTTTTGCGAACTATTGCTCAATGGCGAGTACCGAGGCGTATATATTTTAATGGAGCAAATTAAATGGGATAAAGGCCGCGTTGACATTACCAAAATTGATTTAGACGATAACGCTGGCGATTCTCTAACGGGCGGTTACATCATTAAAATTGACAAGCCAATTGGTGGCGATGGCGAGTATGATTGGACAACATCTATCGACACATTTCAAAATGTAAAAACAAATGTTTCATTTCAGTATGACTATCCAAATGACGATGAAATTACCGATACGCAAGCCGATTATATTCAGTCTTACATCAGAGATTTGGAAACAGAATTGGCAGGAGAAACATTTAGTGAAGAAGAAGGGTTTCGGGAATACTTGGACGTAAATTCCTTCATAGATTTCTTCATTATTCAGGAATTAGCGCATAATGTAGATGGTTACCGAAGTAGCACTTATCTCCATAAAAAGCGTGATTCCGAAGGAGGAAAACTGTTTGCTGGGCCCGTTTGGGATTTCAATCTAGCGCTTGGAAACACAACAGGTTGCGATGGCGAAAAAACCGAAGGCTGGGCACTTGACCATCCATGCGACCCAACTGTAATTCCGTTTTGGTGGAAGAGAATGAACCAAGATTCTGTTTACAAAAGCCAATTGGTAAACCGTTGGTTTGAATTGCGGAAAGATGTTTTGAGCAATGAAGATTTACTGAAAGACATTGACGGCCAAGTTGCCGAATTAGGTCATTCGGTTGGTAGAAACTTTACCCGTTGGCCTATTCTTGGAACTAAGGTTTGGCCCAACTATTTTGTTGGAGAAACCCACCAGCAAGAGATTGAATACTTGAAAAATTGGCTACTCAAAAGAGTGACTTGGATTGACCAAAACATAGAAAAACTCTAGCGCAACGGTTTAGTAATTTCATGGCTTCCAAAATGTTAACCACTTCAATTTGAATCGACTTTTACTTTTTCTCGTTTTATCAGTTTTCAGCATTAACGTTTTTGGCCAGGTAGATCATTGGGAAACCGTGGTTTACGACAGTTCAGAATGGAATTATATTGTTCCAACCGAAGCAGTTCCAACAACTTGGGTAGAGCCAACTTTCGATGATTCTTCTTGGGATACAGGTCAAGGTGGTTTTGGCTACGGAGACGGAGACGATAACACTAATGCGGTAGGCAGGTCGGTGTTTGTTCGGCACACATTTAACATTTCAAACCTCTCAGATATTCAACAGATTTATCTGCATGTTGACCATGATGATGGCTACGCAGCTTATTTAAATGGGCACGAAATTGCGAGAGATAACCTCGGAACAATTGGAGTGCCAACGCCTTACGATGAGTTTACGCCAGCCGAGCGAGAAGCAATCATTTATGCGGGCGGAGCTCCTGCGGCTGTAGAAATTTCGGTTTCAAGTTTGGTTGACGGAAACAACACGCTGGCCATTCAGGTGCATAACAGAACAGCAGGGTCTTCAGACCTTACTTGCCGTCCGTTTTTAACCATCGGCACCAGTTCTACAGACGTAGTTTATGGCCCAACGCCAACTTGGTTTAACCCGCCAACACCGCTGGTTTCGCACTTGCCAATTGTAGTGTTAAACACACTCGGACAGACCATTCCTGATGACCCAAGAATTGTAATTGAGATGGGAATTATTGATAATGGCGAGGGAAATATGAACTCAGAAGCTGACCCATTCAATGATTACAATGGACTGATAAATATTGAGCGCAGAGGGTCAAGCTCGCAAAGCTTTCCTAAGAAGCAGTACGCACTAGAAACTCAAGATTCTGAAGACAATTCCTTAGACGTTTCGTTGTTGGGTTTACCAACAGAAAACGATTGGATTTTGCACGCTCCGTACAGCGATAAAACCCTAATGCGCAATTACCTCACTTATAATTGGTGGCGAGACATGGGTTGGTACACCACCAAAACCAAATATTGCGAGGTAATTCTTAACGGTCAATACCAAGGCGTTTACATTTTAATGGAACAGATAAAATGGGACAACGACCGAGTGGATGTTGAGAAAATGGACATGGACGACAATGTCGGAGATTCTCTAACTGGCGGTTATATTTTTAAGGTCGATAAAACCACAGGTAGCGGCCAGTATGATTGGGAGTCTCATGTAGATGAGTTTCAGGGAGCGACAAAATTGACACTTTTTCAGTACGATTACCCGAATAGAGATGCCATTACTCACCAGCAAGAAAACTACCTGCAGCAGTTTGTTTACGATTGGGAGCAAGCCCTAATTGAGCCAACTTACACCAATGCAGAAACAGGTTACAGAAAGTATGCTGATGTCAATTCTTTCATCGATTTTTTCATCCTGCAAGAGCTCACTAAAAATGTTGATGGTTACCGACTTTCTACGTACCTCAATAAACAGCGCGATTCGCGTGGTGGCAAGCTTCAGGTAGGTCCAGCATGGGATTTTAACATTGCCCTAGGAAATGCAGATTACTGCGATGGCGGAGAAACTGAAGGTTGGGCGCTAGAGTTCGTTTGCGACCCTAAGATTATTCCTTTTTGGTGGGAAAGAATGAATCAGGACCCAGTTTACTGGAACCAATTGCAATGCCGTTGGGCGGAGTTGCGCTCAGGTCTTTTGAGTTGGGAAAGCATCAACAGCCAGATAGATGAAAACGTAGGTCTTTTAGGAGATGCCACAGGCAGGAATTTTGACCAATGGAACATTCTGGGCACACAAATTTGGCCAAACAATTACGTGGGCGGAACGTACACTGCCGAGATATTTTATCTCAAACAATGGCTGGGAAACCGGATTGCATGGTTAGATGCAAACATTGGTTCACCAACGTCAGATTGCGCTTCAAGTTATTCTGATGAAATCACCATTTCGGAAATTAACTACAACTCGCACGATACCATTGCAACAGACGATTGGTTTGAACTCCAGAACCTAACATCAGAAGCAATTGACCTTTCATTCTGGACGGTTTATGATGGCAATGAGTTTAACACATATACCTTCCCAATGGGAACTCAGATTCTGCCAGATAGCTTCTTGGTTGTAACAGAAAACGATGCTGATTTTGCCGCAGTAAATGCAGCTGTAACCAACCGAATTGGTTCGTTTAATTGGGGAATTGGCAACGGAGGAGATGAAATAACCATCCGAGATTTCAATAATGATTTTGTGGTTTCTGTAGATTTTGATGACGATGCTCCTTGGCCAACCGCGCCAGATGGCAACAGCCAAACATTAGAAAAATGGGATTGGGCAACCAACCTAAACGACCCCGCAAGTTGGCACGAAGGCTGCCCAGGTGGTTCGCCCGGAAGAGCGTTTACTTATTGCGTTTATGTTAGTGTAAATGAAGTCGAAACGAGTTCAGTTTCTATTTATCCAAATCCGGCAAAAGACATGGTTTGGGTTGCTTTAAGCCAACCGTCAACCGTTTCTGTTTACAGTGTTTCTGGGCAGAAATTGCTTTCTGAAAAACTGCAAGATGGAAGAAGTCAAATCAATGTTTCAGACCTCTCAGCGGGTCTTTATTTGGTTGAGATTAGTGCCGAAAACAGCAACCAACGTATTACCCAAAAGTTAATTATTGAATGAGCGGTTTATGATTGAAAACGAATCCATCAATTCAATAATTTTGTTCATCAAATCAAACAGATTGCCACAGCGCGCCTAAAATGTCTTGGACTAATTACCACAGCCACACAAATTACTGTGACGGCACCAACACTCCCGAAGATTACATCAGAAAAGCTCTAGAACTTGAAATGCCTGTTTACGGCTTTTCATCTCATGCGCCTGTTCCTTTTTTCGATTGCAAATGGGCCATGAAAATGGACGATTTAGAAAGCTATTGCGAAGAGATTTATCGGCTTAAAAAGAAGTATGAAGAGCGCATAGAAATCTTACTTGGTTTAGAGGTAGATTATATTCCAGAGAAGATGGGGCCAACGGCCGATTTTCTTCAAACCGCAGGTTTAGATTATACCGTTGGTTCGGTGCATTTTGTAGATGCATTTACGGGCGGAAAAGGCTGGGAAATTGACGGAACGTTAGATGTTTTCAAGAAAGGATTGCACGAAATATTTAAAGGAGATGTGAAGGCTGCCGTATGCCGTTATTACGAGCTAACGCGAGAAATGGTGGAGGAAGATTGTCCGGATATTATTGGACATCTAGACAAGATTAAAATGCAGAATCTGCGTGCCGATTTTTTCAAAGAAGATGAAAAATGGTACCGAGATGAGGTGATGCAAACCTTAGAAGTAATTGCTAAAAAAGACGCAATTATGGAGGTGAATACGCGCGGATTGTACAAGAAACGAGCAAACGAAACTTACCCAAGTAAATGGGTTTTGGAAGAAGCGCTAAAGCTTGATATCGCAGTTCAGATTAATAGCGATGGGCACGTGCCAACCGAAATCCTTGGTGAGTTTGAAACTGCTGCCGAGCTATTGCTAGATGTTGGTTATGACAGTGCTGTTATCCTCATTGATGGCGAATGGGCCGAAGTTGGCCTGACCAAAGATGGCTACGAAATCTGATTTCAGGTTGTAGATCGTCATGCTGAACTTGTTTCAGCATCTATTCTATTAGACCCTGTTCCGATAGCCATCGGAACAAGTTCAGGGTGACAATTGCTCAATTTTCCAACTACTTCCGTCTTTCGAGTAAACAAACCTGTCGTGCAAACGGCTTGGGCGACCTTGCCAGAATTCGACACGTGTTGGTTTGACTGAATAGCCACCCCAATGTGGAGGACGCGGAACATCAATACCTTCAAACTTGGTTTTAGCAGCATCAAGGTTTTTTTGAAGCTCTTCCTTTCCTGTAATTGACTGGCTTTGTGCCGATGCCCAAGCACCTAATTGGCTTTCGCGTGGGCGTTTACTCCAGTATAAATCAGACACCTCTTCGGAGGCTTTCACAACTGTGCCTTCAATACGAATCTGCCGTTCTAATTCCGTCCAATGAAAGTTGAGTGCCGCATTTGGGTTAGCCTCAATCTCCTTGCCTTTGTGGCTATTGTAATTGGTGTAAAACACAAAACCACCAGCCTCTACATCTCGCCAATACACGATGCGTGATGACGGCTTTCCATCAAGCCCAACAGTAGAAATACACATGGCGTATGGATCTAGAATTTGGGCATTTACCGCTTCTTCCATCCAACTAGCAAATTGCTCCATTGGATTATCATTTAGCAACTCACGTGTAAGCGGTTTGGCGGCAAAATCTCGCCTAACGCTGTTTATATAATTACGGACTTCTTCTAGGCTCATTTCAAGTCTTTAGTTAAGGAGCAAATAACAAATTGTTCAGGGTTTGATTTCGAAGTAACCTTTCCTTTCTGTTGTTTACACCTTCCTTAGCTGCGAGCGCATATGCCTCAGGAATATTTTCTTCAAAAGCAGTCAGCTTTCGTTTGACTTCTTCTTTTCCAATAAGCGATAATCTATCAATATTGTTATAGAAGAGCACTACCAAAGTAAAAAAATTGGCCTTGTTATACCAGTAACTGGTCTTTTTGAGCCTGAGACTTAGATAGAAAAGAGCTACCTCTTCTAAACCGTCAACGATGTCATCCTTATTTTCAACCTCTTCAGAATATTCATCCAATAGATTATCCTTAATGTTTCGATTGAAAATACCACGTTCAACGGTCGCAATGATGTTTAGAACGAACATCAGATGAACCATTCTTGAGATTTCATAATTGGTGAAGATTGGTTGCTCAAGAATAAGCTCTCTAAAAGAATCGCAGTCTATTTCCTTAGCCCAAGTCTTAAATTCTGGTGGTATGTTGGGGTTACGTTTTTTCGATTCCTCCGAATCAAAGTCGACAATTCCAGATAGCAGTTTAGCCAAAAGCATAAGTTCAGACGCTGCATATTCGGTAGCAAGTTTTTCAATCTTTGTTAAACTGTAAAAAGTTCTATTAAGTCTTTGGAATATTTCAACTATATCAGGGTTGTCACTTTCCATATCAAGCTCAATCAATGCAATCTCATATTTCAAGAAGTCTTCCCTTTCCTCTTTTGACAAATCCTTGTAGTGTTTCCCGTCAACCTTGAATTCATTACTTATATATTCCACAATAGAGTTCATTCGTTGTTGACCATCAACGACAACTGAGGTTGTTGTAAGTTCATCTGGGTTAAGTTCCCCTTTTGCTAGGAAAATTTGAGGGAACGGGTATCCTAGCAATATCGTTTTAATAAAGTCTATTTTGTGTATTGTTCGCCAGACAAGGTTCCGCTGAAAGTGGGGGGAAATAATCAGTTTTTCTCTTCTTATTTCTCCAATTAAATCTACCAATTGCCTAGAACGAATGTTGTATTTTATCATTTTAAATCCTTGTAAAGTTCAATGTTGTTTGACTGTTTAAACTCGAAGTAGAACGAACTCAAGTAAATTCCGGCATTGATCGATTTAAACAATTCGAAATGTGGTTCTGAAAGTTTATTGAAGAAGTTGAACCACTTCTTCTTAGCGTTTCCTGAGGGCATAAGGTCGGGACGAAAAATTCCTTTGGACAAATACTTTCTGTAAATAGGAAAATGTTCATCCCCATCCTTAGTTCTTCCGAAACTTGCAAGGTTGCTGAACCCCCTTGTTTCTCTGAAAACCATTTCCGTATAGTTGATGAACAAGTCTTTGTCCACTATCGCAATATCTAAATCCGATTCTCCTTCAATAAACCCCCTGTTTTTATAATAACTGTATCCAGTTTTAGCTGAACCTGCTACTTGAACAGCGGTAATTGGAACGTTGAAAAAGCTTGCAATTTTGTTTTGAATATCAAACTGAATTTCTGGCTTTCCATCAAAAACTTTGGTCGGAAAAGACAGGTATATTTTTCTTGCTACAATTTCATTTCTGAATCCGTCAGCCAGTCCTTTGTCAATTCCTTCGTTGTACATCTTGTTTTCCGGGAGCCAAGTTAGCCAATTCAATATTCCATAGGTTTGAAACTTTCAAATGAACGAACAAAAACTCCTCATCATCGGCACCGTTTTCCCAGAACCGAATTCTTCGGCTGCGGGAACACGAATGTTGCAGCTAATTGAGTTGTTTCAAAAGCAAGGTTGTGAAGTCACGTTTGCAAGTGCTGCGGCAGATAGTGAGTTTGCAGTTAATCTTTCTTCGATTGGGGTAAAGCAAGTTTCGGTTAAGATGAACTGCTCGTCTTTTGATGAATTTGTCAAAGAACTCAATCCGCTGATTGTGCTCTTCGACCGTTTTATGACCGAAGAACAGTTTGGTTGGCGTGTGGCTGATTATTGCCCAAATGCTCTACGTGTTTTAGACACAGAAGACTTGCATTGTCTACGCCATGCCCGACATCAGGCACTAAAGGAAAAACGAGCATTTGTTCAGTTAGATTTGTTGAACGAACACGCTAAACGAGAGATTGCCAGCATTTATCGTTGTGATGTTTCGCTCATTATTTCTGAGTACGAAATGGAATTACTAAAGACGGTTTTTAAAGTAGATGAAGCTTTACTTCATTATTTGCCTTTTATGCTTGAAACCATTTCAGAATCTGACCAAAAAGCATGGTTGAACTTTGAAGAAAAACAGCATTTCGCCACAATTGGCAATTTCCTTCACCCACCAAATTGGGATGCGGTTCAACACCTCAAATCAGACATTTGGCCGCTGATTAGAAAACAACTTCCCGAAGCTGAAATCCATGTTTATGGTGCCTACACGCAGGATAAACACCGCCAGTTGCATTCCGAAAAAGAAGGCTTTCTCATTCTTGGTAGAGCTGAAAATGCCAAGGCAGTTATTGGCAAAGCGAAAGTGCTTTTAGCGCCTTTGCGTTTTGGAGCTGGACTAAAAGGCAAATTGGTAGAAGCTATGCAATGCGGTACGCCAAGCGTTACCACAAAACTGGGAGCGGAAGCCATGCCCGGAAACCTGTCTTGGAGTGGGAAAGTAGCTGATTCTCCAGAGGATTTCGCGCAAGCAGCTGTTAAGCTTTACGCAGACAAACCTGCTTGGGAATCGGCTCAATTAAATGGTGTTGAAATTATCAACGAAATCTATCCGAAGGAAAAACTGGGAACGGAATTCATCCAACGGATTGAAGAATTACAATCCAACTTGGAAAGCCATCGAACCCAGAACTTTATTGGCTTCATGCTTATGCATCATAGTATGCGCAGCACGGAGTTTATGAGTAGGTGGATTGAGTTGAAAAACTCAATGTGAATTTTCCATCGGTGTTAGGGGCGCGCCAAAATATTTATTCGGTAATTCCCTTTGATAGTCGTTTATTGTGGTATTATCATTCAAACTGTTCTAAGAAATGACAAAACAATTTCTCTGTCTGGCAGGCTTTCTTGCTTTGCCGTTTTTAACCTTCGCTCAAGTTAATCCAGTACAATTAGGAAGGGCATCAAATGCCTTTAGTGCTATTAGAAACAATCAAAACCAAGTGGTTGCGCATAGTGCAAGTCAAACTGTGGCGTTTATACACCGACAAGATGTTACTATCTGGGGTGGAGGTTCTGCCGAAAGCGGTAAGTTAAGAGTAGACATGTCTACAGATGGCGGAACTACTTTTTCAAACGATCAAGGACCGTTAAATCAGGTTTATTTGCAAACGAGCAGGTACCCGCAAATTGTTATTCACGGAGACGATTCTAATCCGTTCGCGAATGAAAAGGTATGGGCCGCACCTACATATGGCGGCAGCACTTGGTCCGGAATAGCTAACGGGGTATCTGACTCACCAAGTTCATCTACTGAGAATTATTCGTTTCAAGGCGTGGGCACTTATCTACCAGGTGGTCTTTGCCAAGGCTTACCGGGCGAGTATTGGATGGCTGATAGAGATTATAATGGTTTGGCACTTGAAGATACGGTGCGCGTGTTAAAAGGAACTTACAACTCTAATACTGCTGATGTTGACTGGGATGTTCACAAAGAGATTGAATTGCCAACCTCTCTTTCTTACGATGGTTTTTCTCGTGTTTTAGACCCAAATATGGCCTTCTCGCCAGATGGTCAAACGGGCTGGGTAGCAATGTTGGGAGATTTAGTTGGAGGGTCAGACTCAACGTATAATCCGATACTCATTAAAAGTACAGATGCCGGAGCTACTTGGGAAAACCCAATTGAGGTCGATTTAAGAACAGCTACGTTTACAAGTGGAGGAACACTTGCTGAAGAATTACAGGAGCTATGGATAGATGCAAACCTAAACCCGGCCTCAACCGGCAGGCCAACTTGTTCGTTTGAGTTTGATATTGTTGTTGACGCTACTGGTGCACCACATCTATTTACCATTGTGGGCTCGGCTGCGACTACCATAAGCCCCGTGCAAGCATATAGCTATAATAGCGGGCTCGCAAAGCTTGCTGTTGATATAACAACAGTAGATGGCGGACAAACTTGGAGCCTGCACAAAGTTTCTCCAGTCTATACGTTTAGAGGTCAGTTTGGAACTCCCGATAATGATGATGGTAGTTTAATGTCAATGGATAATTACCCACAAGTTTCAAGAAGTTCAGATGGCTCCCACATATTCTATAGCTGGGTTGACAGCGATACTGCTGAATTCACAGGAGCGCAATTGGGAGTCGGTTTTGGAGAGGTAGATAATTTGGCACCCAACCTTCGAATTGCTGGAAAAAGAATATCTGATGGGTACGTAAGTTGTCCTAAATGGATAACACAAGGTGATTTGATTTGGGATGGGAAAGCCCTTTGGCCAACGATGGCTCCTGAGGTTCTTGTTGATTATAGCGGGGCTGAGGCGCTATACAAATTGCCTATTGTCGCTACAGAGATGATAACAAATGTCCAGTCAGAACCTTGTCTATTTTGGTATTTTGGAAATGATGCCACAATTACCGAATCAGACTTTTGGGGAGAAGCTGAATGGGTCAATACAGATGATTGCTTTAGCAACCCAACTGTTTCTGTCAGCAATAACGAAGGGCAGGAGGAATTGGCTCTTTACCCTGTTCCCGCTTCCGATGCTGTCCAGTTAAAAGGTTTGAACTCAACTACGCAGTACACTCTAGAATTGGTCAATCAGCTTGGCCAAATTGTTTGGACCGAATCAGTCCATGACCAAAATCAGGGTAGGGTCGATGTTGCAAAATTCCAAAACGGATATTATAACCTGAGAGTAATCTCAGATACTGGAATGCAGATTAAGCGATTAGTGATAAGTAAATAGAAATTTACCGTGAACAAAAACAAAAGCGAGTTCCGAATTTCGGAACTCGCTTTTGTTTTTTAATAGAAAACCGCCATTTCATCCAAACCTTTTCGGCCTAAAACAGGCACTTCTGCGTCATCAGTTGGATAGCCAACAGGAATAAGTAAAAATGGTTTTTCGTTGGCTGGTCTTTCCAAAACCTTGGTAAGAAAATTCATTGGGCTTGGCGTGTGGGTAAGCGCAACTAAACCTGCATTATGAATAGCTGCAAGAAGAAACCCGGTAGCTAAACCAACGCTTTCGGTAGCGTAGTAGTTGTTCTTCTTTTCGCCATCAACCAACTCGTAAGAGCGTTTCATTACAACAATTATCCAAGGAGCAATTTCGAGAAATGGCTTGATGTGATCGGTGCCAAACGGCTCTAAATCCTTGAGCCAGCGGTCGGTCATTCGGCCATGGTAATTCTCGTATTCCTCTTTTTCAGCCGCTTTGCGAATTTTGGATTTGATATCAGCCGAACTAATGGCGCAGAACGTCCAAGGTTGTTGGTGCGCGCCAGATGGGGCGGTGGAAGCGGTTTTAATGATGTTTTCAATTACCTCTTTCGGAACGGCTTTGTCTGTAAAAGACCTGAGCGACCTACGCTTGTCCATGTAGTCGAAAAACTCGCCTGAGCGTTTGACTGTTTCTTCCTCAGAAAAACGTTGCGGTTCGTAAGGTTTAAATCCTTGATTGCTATCACTCATGATTGGTCGTTTGAAAGATGAAGCTAGTATAAAGATTCCTATACATTTGCCGCAAATACGACATGATGAAATTCGGAACAAAAGCAGTACACGCAGGCGTTGAGCCAGACCCAACTACAG
>JBMYXX010000002.1:0-45062 GCA_049608805.1 Flavobacteriales bacterium
TCAGTCATGTGATTGTGTTACCCAAATTAACGGATATGTCATTGATGCTAATACAAAAGAACCTATTTCAAATGTTTCAGTGTCATTAGTGACCAACAACTATACAAGAGACGATTTTGGAGTTATTACTGATTCCTTGAGTGTTACAGAAAGGCAGAAAATAATTGCAGAAAACGGTAATGCCGAAAAGTGGGAACAAACAGGGACTGACAATATGATAAGGCGAGTGTCTTTAAAAACTGACTCGTCAGGATTCTTCAATGTTTTTTGGCATACTGGATTTTGTCCAGAGTACGAGCTTAAACTTGAAAAAGAAGGGTATAAAATTCTGACAATTGATGGAGAAGAAATATCTCGTGATACTATCACTTTTGAATTAAAAATACATTAAGGCCGTAAAACCAGAGGTCAACTAAAGTTTGTCTTTAGCCAAGCCGATTTAAACAATGAAAGGACCAGTTTCACAATTCGCTGAAGAGCATTTTAGGCACTTCAATTCGGCCGCGTTAATGGATGCGGCAAAGGGCTATGAAGCGCATCTAGCCGAAGGCGGAAAAATGATGATTACGCTCGCTGGCGCTATGAGTACTGCCGAGTTAGGACGCTCTTTAGCAGAGATAATTCGCCAGGGGAAAGTGGACATTATTTCTTGCACCGGAGCCAATTTAGAAGAAGACTTGATGAACCTCGTAGCGCATGATTATTACGAGCGTGTTCCTAATTATCGAGACCTAACTCCAAAGGAAGAATGGTCGCTTTTAGAAAAAGGACTTAATAGAGTTACAGATACGTGCATTCCTGAAGAAGAGGCTTTTAGAAGATTGCAAAAGCACGTTTTTAAGGCTTGGAAAGAAGCGGAAGATGCAGGTCAGCGGTTCTTGCCGCATGAGTTTATGTACAAGATTTTGCTGAGCGGAGAATTGGAGCAATACTATCAAATTGACCCAAAAAATTCTTGGATGTTAGCCGCGGCAGAAAAGAACCTTCCAATAGTTTGTCCCGGCTGGGAAGACAGCACCATGGGAAACATCTTTGCCTCTTATTGTTACAAAAAAGAGCTAAGCCCTTCCACGGTTAAATCAGGTATCGAATACATGACGTATTTGTCGGATTGGTATATCAATAACTCCAAAGGAAAAGGCGTAGGGTTCTTCCAAATTGGAGGGGGAATTGCGGGAGATTTCCCCATTTGCGTTGTCCCAATGCTGTATCAAGACCTTGAGATGAAAGACATTCCATTTTGGAGTTATTTCTGCCAAATTTCGGATAGTACAACCAGTTATGGTTCTTATTCGGGCGCTGTCCCAAATGAGAAAATCACGTGGGGAAAACTTGATATAGATACCCCCAAGTTTATAGTGGAGTCTGATGCCACGATTGTAGCGCCACTAATTTTCGCTTGGCTGTTAGATTGGTAAAGTGTTGAACAACCTTCTCAAACACAATTTATGCTTGAAAACAGAGAATATACTTCCGTTTCGCTGTCCAATTCAATACATTTATTTGGGATAAGACTCATACCTTGAGAACCTTCGAAATTTAAAGTATCTGAGCCCTTTGTTGCAGTATTTGTTTCTTATCGTTTCAATGCTAATTCCGGTTGCTGGTTTTGGCCAGGAGTTCGTAGTTAACAACGGAACAGATGTACAGATTAACCCTGGGTGTCAAGTAATTTTGGCCGATGGCGGGATTCAAAATTCTTCAGGGCAACTGACCAATTCTGGCGAACTAGTTATTGAAGGAAACCTTATAAACGATGGTCTCTTATCTGGGAATACTTCTGGTTTTTTTAGGGTTTTAGGAGATGTTGAGAATAACGGGCAAATGCAACCTGGTCAAAGCCTGTTTGAACTTTATGGTGATGACCAATTTCTTCGTGGGTCACAGCAGTTGAATTTCTACGATTTGACCTTGCTCGGTTCGGGAGTAAAATACATGCTTCAGAATATTTCTACCGCAGGAGCCCTCGACCTAACCGACCGCGAACTACGTGCTTTTGACAATACCGTGCTTCACACAAACACGAATGCCGCTACGATTTTGTCTGTTTATAACGAAGGTTTTATCAGCGCAGATGCAGGGGGGGGACTATCGCGAAAAACAAGTGGTTCGGCTAATTACTTTTTCCCTGTTGGGAGCACCGTAAACAACTTTAGAATTCGACCCATTTCCATTGCCCCACAAGGTGGAGACAACACCTACAAAGTTCGGTATGCGCCAGGCCCAACGGTCAATGCCATTCAGCGTGGCCCAGAACTTTACTACGTTAATCCGGCCTATTATCACGAAGCTCAGATTACCGAAGGCAATACACCAGCTAGGCTTACGGTTTATTATGATGAGCTAGAGGATGGTTTTTTTGAGACACTAGCGCAACTAGAAAACGCTTTTTGGCGAGAGAGTGCCGGCACGATAGAAGGAGGCGTAATGGGAACGGGTCCGGAGCTGACATCATTTGAATCGCCTACGCACGACTTTTCCAATTCCGAAATTGCCTTGGCCGCGTATGCCTCAGAACTTTTTGTCCCAAATGTTTTTTCTCCGAATGATGATGGTCATAACGATGTATTTAAACCACGCGGAACGGAACCATTTGCGTACGAACTTAGAATTTATGACCGATGGGGAAATCTTGTTTTCAACTCAGGTAAGATTGGCGATGGGTGGGATGGCACCCACAACGGAAAGCCCTTGAACAGTGGTGTTTTTGTGTTTTACATTCTATCTGGCGATAATGTGATGGAAAAAGGTAACGTAACACTACTCCGATGAGGGTTTTACTTGCCGCCATAGTGCTGTTGTGTTCTTTGTCTTCCTCGGCACAAGACATTCACTTCGTGCAGTTTACAGAAACTCCGCAATTGATAAATCCAGGTCAAACTGGCGTTTTCGATGGAGTAGCCAGAGTCATTTTCAGTTATCGGGATCAATGGGCGAATGTGGATGCGCCTTACCGCACATTCGGACTCAATTATGACCATAGAATTACTCCGAAAAAGCTTAAACGAAAAGCATCCTTGGCTGTTGGATTAGCCGCCTATCGTGATGATGCGGGTGACCTCGGGCTTCACACTACATCGGGCGTACTTAGTTTGTCAAGCACACTTATTCTTACACGAGAGCATTTTCTAACCGCAGGTATTCAAGGCGGAATTATCTATCGAGGAATAGATATGAGCAATGCCGTTTGGGGAAGCCAATATGATGGCGCGGCTTACGACCCAACCATGGCAACAGGAGAAATAGACCAGTTCAATAACTTCCTATCTCCCGATGTCTCTTTTGGCTTTGCTTGGAACATGAATGCTCCCAAGGGAATTGGCCCATTTAAGTCGTTGAAGGCGAGAGTTGGAACGGGTCTCTTTCATTTAAATAGACCAAAACAAAAGTTCAATTTAGGAGAGTCTGACCGACTACATATGAGATGGACGCTACATGCCGATGCAATGATGGGCGTAGGAACTGGTCGTGGCTTTATCGTTCCCATGTTTCTTTTTCAAATGCAAGGGCCATCAACTGAAGCCACTTTTGGTGGGCTTTATCGCTTTAACCTCAACAATGCCGCTCGCATTACTGGCTTTGTGAAAGGAGGAGCTATCAGTCTCGGAGCAACGTATCGTTGGGCAGATGCCATTACGCCAATTGTTGCGGTAGAATATTTGTGGTTTCGGTTGGGCGTTAGTTATGATGTCAATGTTTCTAAACTCAATAAGGCCACTGGTTTCCAAGGTGGATTGGAGGTTTCCCTTAAATTCATTGCATCTGAAGGGTTTTATTACTCTGGCCGACAATCTCGGAAGTAAGAGGTATAGATATCGGCTCCAAGGTCAACGCATTTTCTATATTTGATACCCACTCAAAAGTCGGGTATCATGCAGAAAATAAACTCCCTAGAAGAATACCATCAGCAGCACGCCAAATCTGTGGCCAACCCAGAAGGATTTTGGAACGAAAAAGCTGAGACTTTCAATTGGAAAAAGAAGTGGGATAAAACCCTCGAATGGGAATTCGACACGCCTTCCGTTAAGTGGTTTTTAGGTGGAAAACTCAACATTACAGAGAATTGCCTCGATAGACATTTGGAAACTCGAGGAGATCAAGTAGCCATACTTTTTGAGCCTAATAATCCTGATGAATCGCCCGAGAAAATCACGTATAAAGAACTTCACAGTAGGGTTTGTGCATTTGCCAATGTGTTGAAGCGAAATGGGGCCAAGAAAGGCGACCGCATTTGTCTTTACATGCCGATGACGCCTGAATTGGCAATTGCCACATTGGCTTGCGCCAGGATTGGAGCTATACATTCGGTTGTGTTTGCTGGATTTTCAGCGCGCTCACTCGAAGACAGAATTAACGATGCCACTTGCAACATCATCGTCACGGGAGATGGCGCCTATCGCGGAGCAAAGACCATCGACCTAAAAGGAATTGTGGATAAGGCGTTGGAGACTTGTCCGTCAATTGAAAAGTGCATTGTTCAAAAGCGCATTGGTTCTGTCATCAACATGAAAGAAGGCCGAGATGTGTGGCTGACTGAAGAGTTAGCACAGGTTGATGACAACTGCCCGGCCGAAGAAATGGACAGCGAAGACATGCTTTTTGTGCTTTATACTTCTGGTTCAACAGGCAAGCCAAAAGGTGTGGTTCACACGTGTGGAGGTTACATGGTTTATGCGGAGTATAGCTTCAGAAACGTGTTCCAGTACGAAGAAGGCGATGTGTATTGGTGTACAGCCGATATTGGTTGGATTACTGGCCATACATATATCGTTTACGGACCGCTTTTAGCTGGTGCAACAACAGTAATGTTCGAGGGTGTCCCGACATATCCAGATGCAGGACGATTCTGGGATGTTTGTGATAAACATCAGATTAATCTGTTCTACACAGCACCAACTGCCATTCGAGCATTGGAAGCCCACGGTTTGGACTACGTGAAGCCATATAAATTGGATAGTTTGAGAGTGCTTGGTTCGGTTGGAGAGCCGATAAACGAGGAAGCTTGGCATTGGTATGATCAAAATATTGGCAAAGGGAACTGTCCAATTGTTGATACATGGTGGCAAACTGAAACTGGTGGAATTTTAATCTCGCCATTGGCGGGAATTACTCCGCTTAAACC
The DNA here is from genome assembly GCA_049608805.1 of Flavobacteriales bacterium. GTDB lineage: Bacteria > Bacteroidota > Bacteroidia > UBA10329 > UBA10329 > UBA10329. Next base: position 5,123 of record JBMYXX010000002.1, read on the forward strand.
GAGTTATGCTACGCTTCCATTACCTGGTGTTCAGCCTTGTTTGGTTGATGCCGATGGAAATGAAATTGAAGGAAATGATGTGCAAGGGAACCTTTGCATGAAGTTCCCTTGGCCAAGTATGCTACGTACCACTTACGGAGACCATGAGCGTTGCAAAACAGTTTATTTCTCGACCTACAAAGGCAAGTATTTTACAGGCGATGGATGTCGAAGAGATGCTGATGGCTTCTACCGCATCACAGGCCGTGTCGATGATGTAATTAACGTATCAGGACACCGATTTGGAACCGCTGAAATTGAAGCCGCCATTGATGAGCACGAAAACGTTGTGGAAACAGCCGTGGTCGGGTATCCACACGACATTAAAGGACAAGGAATTTACGCCTACGTCATTTGTAATAATCCCGTAACAGATATGGATGCCTTCTTGAAGGAAGTGAATGCTGTGGTAATTGAAATGATTGGGCCTATAGCCAAACCAGACAAGGTTCAGGTGGTGAGCGGCTTGCCGAAAACGCGTTCGGGAAAAATCATGCGAAGAATATTAAGAAAAGTAGCCGAAGGAGACGTGTCTAATTTGGGAGATACATCAACCTTACTTGACCCAAGCGTAGTAGAAGAAATCAAAGCCGGAGCAGGACTCTAAATAACATGACCGAAACCGAAAAACCAGCTGAAAAGAAGTTATTCCTTCTAGACGCTTTTGCCCTTATTTATCGAGCGTATTTCGCCTTTGCAGGAAACCGAGTCGATCGCCATGGAGTTCGTTCTGCAGGGTATACGATGGTCAATTCAAAAGGACAGAATACATCGGCAACATTCGGGTTTACCAATACACTTTTAGAACTACTCGAAAAGGAAAAGCCATCTCACATTGCGGTGGTTTTCGATATGCCGGGAGACACCCACAGGCAGGTCGAATTCACGGAATACAAAGCAAATCGGGCTCCAATGCCAGATGATTTGAGGGATAGTCTTCCTTCAATTCGTGATTTAGTAAAAGGCTTTAATATTCCAGTTCTCGGTGTGGAAGGATATGAGGCTGATGATGTCATTGGAACTCTCGCTAAAAAGGCGGAGAAAGCAGGTTTTACAACGTACATGGTTACTCCTGATAAGGATTATGGACAGCTACTTTCAGACAACATTTACATGTACAAACCAGCCCGAATGGGTAACGGAATTGACATTGTAGGTCCAAAAGAATTTTGCGAGAAATATGGCCTCAAACACCCGGAGCAATTCATTGATGTGTTAGGGATGTGGGGAGATGCTGTTGATAATATTCCAGGTATTCCTGGAGTGGGTGAGAAGACCGCCATAAAGTTTATCCAAGAGTATGGCTCAATGGAAGGTTTGTATGAGAATACAGACAAGCTGAAGGGCAAAATGAAGGAGAAGGTTGAAGCGAATAAAGAGCAGGCAATGATGTCGAAAATGCTCGCAACCATCATCCTTGATGTGCCTATTGAGTTTGATGAGGAAGACCTCATTATGGAGGAGCCAAACAAAGAGGCGCTGGCTGAAATCTTCGCGGAGCTCGAGTTTAGAACAATTGCAAGGAAAGTTTTGGGTCAGGAGGTAGCAGTAAAAGGCCCAGCACCGACAGCTACCAAGAAAGCGGCTCCGGCAGGTCAGATTGATATGTTTGCTTCTAACGATACGGTTGTTGAAACTGCCGAAGGATCTGGGTACAAAACCCTCGCGGACACAGAACATGATTACCAGTTGGTGGATACGGCTGAAAAGCGAAAGGAATTGATTGTCAAGTTGTCAAAAGCTGATACGATTTGCTTCGATACAGAAACGACTGGTTTAAATACTCTTACTGCTCAACTTTTGGGCATTGCGTTTTCGGTAGAAAAGGGAAAGGCCTTTTATGTTTCTGTCCCGGATGATGAAAAGGAAGCCACGAAAGTTTGTGCAGAATTTCAAGCCATTTTTTTGGATGAAAACAAACTGCTGATTGCTCAGAATTTGAAATACGATTTGAGCATTCTCAAGCGATATGAGTTGACCATTTCTGCCAAAACTTTCGACACCATGATTGCGCATTACCTCATCAATCCAGATATGCGCCATGGGATGGATTTGTTATCGGAAACGTACTTAGGTTACCAACCGCAATCCATTACCGAACTAATTGGAAAAAAGGGAAAAGGGCAGAAAAGCATGAAGGATGTGCCGTTGGAACAAGTTGCGGAGTATGCTTCTGAGGATGCCGACATCACACTTCAGCTTTATTCAGAATTCAATCCAACATTGGATGAACTGGAAGCAAGAAAGCTATTTAATGAAGTAGAAATGCCGCTTATTCCTGTACTGAGTGCGATGGAAATGGAGGGAATAACACTCGATGTTCCAGCGCTTAAGGCCATGTCGGAAGAGTTGAACACAGACCTCATTCGATTGCAAACGGAGATTAAAGAATTAGCCGGAGTTGAGTTCAATATTCAATCACCAAAGCAATTAGGAGATGTGCTTTTCGACCATCTGAAAATTGACGAGAAAGCCAAGCGAACGGGTAAAACCAAGCAGTACAAAACGGGCGAAGAAGTTCTCAGCAAACTCATAAACAAGCACCCAATTGTTTCAAAAATTCTGGACTATCGTTCGGTTCAAAAACTAAAATCTACCTACGTTGATACACTTCCAGAATTGGTGAATGAAACCACTGGAAGAATTCATACAAGTTACAATCAAGCCGTTGCGGCAACGGGTCGTTTGAGTTCGGATAAGCCAAACTTGCAGAACATTCCAATTCGTACTGAAAGGGGGAGAGAAATCAGAAAGGCCTTCATTCCGCGTAGCGAAGATTACGTTTTACTAGCCGCGGATTATTCTCAGGTAGAGCTTCGGATTATTGCCGCTTTGAGTAAAGACGAACCGATGATTAAGGCTTTTAAGGAAGGCCAGGACATTCATGCGGCAACTGCGGCCAAGGTATTCGGGGTAAAACTTGAGGAGGTTGACCGTGATATGCGAAGTAAGGCCAAGGCTGTCAACTTCGGGCTGATGTACGGACAATCGGCATTTGGTCTGGCTGATAATTTGGGCATTTCTAGAACAGAAGCGCGCGATATTATTGACGAGTACTTCAAGCAATTTCCAACCATTCGTTCTTATATGGACGGCAATGTTCAGTTCGCGAAGCAGAACGGATACGTAGAAACCATTATGGGAAGAAGACGCTATTTGCGCGACATCAACTCAAACAACCAAACCGTTCGCGGTTACGCAGAACGTAACGCCATTAACGCGCCTATTCAGGGCTCCGCTGCCGACATTATTAAAGTGGCCATGATTAATGTTCATGCAGAGATGCAGAAACGAGACATGAAATCGAAGCTTCTTTTGCAAGTACATGATGAACTTGTTTTTGATGCTCACAAGGAGGAATTAGACGAGTTAAAAGTGTTGGTTACCGAAAAAATGGTGGGAGCAGTGAAACTTGAAGTGCCAATGGTCGTAGATATGGGTATCGGAAAGAACTGGCTGGAGGCACATTAGTGAAATCTTGGTTGCTCTATCCGAAGTGTTAAATTTGATTTACCCATCAATTAATTATCAATAAAATGAGAACTAATCCCCTGAAAGGTGCTCTGTTATTAGGTTTTGTAATTGCTCTCGCTTCTTGCGGCTCTGAGCAAAAACCGGCAGTAGAATCAGCTCCTGCTCCAGAAATGGCAGAAGTTGAAAAAGAAATGACCGAAGAAGATTTGGCGCAAGCCGATGCTATGATTAAGAATATGCCATCGCCAATAGAAATGGCCATTCTAGTTAAGCATGCGGGAGGCGAGTATAATCCGGACTTATTGAATGACGTGAAGAACGTTGACAACTACCTGACGAACGGAAAAAAGACCCTAAACATGGGTATTTACAGTTCTGATGTTGGCTATACAACGCTTTACAAGCAAACGCAAGAGACGGTGTTTTTCTTGGATAATGTGAGGAAACTTTCTGATGCAATTGGACTTTCTGATGCGTTTGATAAATCTATGTTTGAACGTGTTGAGGCCAATATCGAAAACCGTGATTCTTTGCTTCAAATTTTGAGTTCATCATACGACATGGCTAACCAGTATTTGAAGGAAAATAACCGAATGAACACATCGGTTTTAATGATTTCTGGAGGTTGGGTAGAGTCTATGTTCTTAGCTTCTAATCTTGGTCCGGATGGCGGCCGCCCAGAAAACATTATTGCGCTTAGAATCTTAGAACAGGAAGAAGTTCTTGGTAAGATTATCGCATCAATGAAAATGATTGATGATGACCCGTTGGTTGCCGAATTGTCGACTAAGTTGGAAGAGCTTTCTTCGCTTCTAGCGGCTGATGGTTTAACAGATGGAGAAGGGGAAGATGCGGTTGTAAACGCAGAGCAGATGGAAGTAGTTTACAGTAAGATAGATGAGATTAGAGGTTGGATAGTGGCGTAAACGCGAAGGACAAACTTTGTTTTAATAAGAAAGCGATCAATTTGTTGGTCGCTTTTTTTATGCCTCTTTGTTAGTTTAGTAGGGCGTGTGCCTCTATTGAATAATCACTTTTGAGTGATGTGTTTCTGATTCTGAACGAACCTGAAACGTGTAAATGCCTGCGGCTAAACCTTTGGTGTAAATTACTTGTTCTGTGCTGGTTTGTGCCTGCCACCAATTTGAATAGACAAGCTTTCCTGAGAGGTCATAAAGAGAAGCTTTAAGCCTACCAACCATTGAGTCGGGTGTAACTACCGTAAACGTTCCGTTGTTTGGCACAGGAAACAAATGAAGTTTGTCAATCGCTTCTGGAACGTCATTTTGATTAAGATGTAATGCACTAGAGTCGCAGCTGTATGGAAACTCTCTGTTGGATAGGTTAAAATAGTTGATGAAGTGCTCTCTCATATGGCATGCTCTAACACGCACAACTTCCAAAACATTCACGTAATTATCTTCCAATGTTTCATTCTCGGCCAACGGGCTCCATCTGTCTTGGTGCTCAGAATATTCTGGATTGTAATACTCAAATAATTCGGAGAGTTTGTAGCCAATTTGTTTATTGGCGAAAGTGCTGTTAAGCAATTCGGCCATTCTAGCAATGAAAGCTTGCTTAAACGGATCGTTTTCCAACAGTTTTCTAAGGAAAAGAGTTGATTCTGGCGGATTGGGCCAACCACCACTATTCGGATTTGTTGCGTGCTCTAATGAGTTGTAGCCACCACTCCACAAACAAACGTCATTGTCTAGTAAAAGCCACCGAAACTTCCCATCAAGACTCCGTTCTCTCCACATCCTACTGTTGTTGCCGGGCCAATCATAACAACCCAGATAGATTTTGGTAAGCGTGTTGTCTATAAAGTCATCGATATCCATCATGGAGGCAACATAACTGTAGTTCGACTGAACCGAGATATCATTGTCCTCTAAAAAATGAACTAGTGAGTTGAACGTCTCAATATCTCCAGAACTTACCGCACCTAAGTAGCTTCCAATTATGTCTATTGAGTCTTTGTGAGAATCATGAAATTGTTGCAGAAAGTGTTTGTCAAACCTTTCTCGCATGTTCTGAATACCCCAATATTCGCCATTCACAAAAGTGATAACTGGCCTAAAGGCAAGGGTGGCTTGGTTCAGCGGCTTGGCTATTTCATTGGCAAGTACGTCTCGAGCAACACCACTTACAAAGTCTTGGCCCATGTTTCGGAGCACAATAACATCAAACTCATCTGTAGCTAAGCCTGGGAATAACTCGTGTTCTAATTTGGTTTCGCCATACTGCTCTTTTGCGTAAACGCGAATTGATTTTTGAGGATAAGCCGTACTTCCCATTCCGTGAGTTCGGATGCCAACGTCTTGCGAAACTTCCAGTTCGCCATCATTGTTAAACAACTGAAAATGGCATTTTCTCTCCCACTCAACGCCTTTTTGGCGGTAGTTTCCTGTTCCCCAAAGATCTCCGCCATTAGGGTCTAACGCATGCGTAACCCCTGGTACAAAAATCCCAGAATCAAAATCGAAGAGGTTAAGGCTATCAGTTATTAAAGAAATTACTGGCATGGTGTAGCGGTTTCCTCCTTCGGGATGAATGAAATAAGAAAGGTTTAGTACGTGCGAAGAAGGTTCTCCTTCTGTGAAGGACCTTAACTTTAGAACCGTTCCTTTAAACAGGTTAGAAACTGGTTCTTCCCAAAGAACGTTGGGCTGTAGGTTATCTGCTGTAGTAGGAATGGTTGAGATTGAATTTGGCCGAATACTTTGGTCAACAATTTCTAACGGACCAGTCCATAATGAGTCATCTTCTGTAGGGTCAGAGCCATCCAGCGTAAACCGAATGGAATGTTGTTCAGACCCACTAACCGTGAGTTCGAATTCATTTTCATAGAATCCGGCTTCATGACTGGCGCTTATTTTGTTCCTGATGATTCCCTGAATGTTTGAACCGCCAGGTGTTGACTGATAGAACTCAGTCATTTGACCCTCACCATCAAGCAAATACCCAGCTGAAACATCAAACGGTGCGCTGTCTAAATCTCTTTCGTCTATCGTGCTTCCTTGCGGGTTGGTTAACACTAACTCGTCAGAACCGCTGAGTTTAAAATTGGTGTGAAGTTCAGCCCCATTTGCATTGTTTTTACCTGAACAGAAAACAACCAGAAACTCATTGGGCTGGAGAATGGTTGACCCGAAAACCCATTTGTACGGATTGTCTTCCTGGTCGGATAATCCATATCCCAGCAAGTTAACAGGCGTGCTTTCCGCATTATAGATTTCAATCCAGTCTGAATAATCCCCGTCTTCATCGGCCAATACGGTTGAGTTTTCAACCATCCACTCGTTTAAATGAAGCGATTGGCCAAACAGACTTGCTGGTAAAGACAAGGCTAATACAAGAATGAATAGGGAACTAATTCTCAATCAACTGCTTTTAGGACGCGCTCTATTTGTCCAACGTGGCGCTGAACGTGCTGACGCATAAATCGTACGCTTTGCATGATGCTGAGTTTTCCGGCTGCCGGATGTTTGAAAAGTTCGTGGTCAATTATTGACTCATCAATACTTTCATATTCTTTTTTGAGGTTGCTTCTAATTTGGCCCCAAAGCTCTTGCGCTTCGGCAAAACTTGTGTTGCCCGTGGCATCTAATTCTATAACGCTAGGTGCCTTATATTTAAAAGGAAGGGCTATGGCTAAATTCAGAAGCTTTTGTTTAACAGCCGCCCCAAAAGAGGCTTTCTTGTGGCCTCCGTGTTCCAATTTTACACGCATGTATTTAAGTGCGCCTTCTTCAGCTTTTGCAAGATGCAACACAACTTCTGTTACCGACCAACTATCTGCCGAAGGCTTCTTAACAAGCACTTCTTTAGGGCGGTTGCTAAGAGACGTTAGTAATTCTAGACGCTCTTTTTCCAGTTCGTCAAATAGGCTTAAGAGTTCTTTTCTTGAGGTCATAAATTTGGTTTAGTCTGCTAATCTGATAATTGGGTTTTTAAGCGTTAGCGGGTTCCAGTATCTCCACTCTCTAAACGCTTCAAATTCCTTGGTATTTGTATTTAGCCACGCGAGAAATTTTTCTTTGTCCGAGCTTTCCATTATGCTCCAAACCAAGCACTCATTCCAGCCTTTGTCTTGTATAACTTTCATCCTCTCAAACAAGGGAGAGATGGTGAAATTCTGGTAATCCCAATTGGCTAGCATACAAGCACGTTTTTCTAATTGCACATCAATATTGTTTGACGATTCTGTTTGGCATTTTTCGGAGCTTACAAAGGCAAAATCTTGGTCTAGTTTTTCTGGGTCGGCATTCCAATCTTTAGAGAATACTTCTTTGCTACTGATATTAATTATTACCGCTGCGGAACGTCTCATGTTCAAATCTTCTGTCATGTTGTAAAAGATTTCAGCATAAAACCATGCCCACAAATTGTTGCCAGAAGCCAAAAGAAGCTTTGATGCCCAGTAATAGTTTTCGGCAAAATTTGGAGCCTTTTTAATTCCTGTTTCAAGAACAGAAAGTGCTTCTACCACACGGTCAATCTCCAGGTTTCTTTGTGCCAAATGCAAGTACAGCATTCCGTTGTTTGGTAGTTTCTGAATTCCATAACGCAACGCATCCATAGAACGCTTATTCTCAGGATTTGGGGTTTTCTTTAGCACTTCTAGTTCCGCGTAACATTCTGAGAGAAGAACATACAAATCTCCCTGAACAGCTTGGTGATATTGAAGGTCGAAAAGATACTTTTCAGCCTTTTTTGGGTTGCCACTTTTCATGTGAGCCTTGGCCAGTTCAAACGCGTAATCATATTCGCCTGGCTCAAGGTTTCTGGCTTTCTGAAGTAGTTTTATTCCCTCTTTATAATCGCCATTGTCAACCTTCAGAATTCCTTCTACACCTAATTTGTAGGCTTCGTTATTTGGTTGGCAGTTAGCGCTTACAAAGGCCAACAAAAGTGAAATTGAAAAGATAACTCGAAGCATTATTCAAAGGTAATTAATCGGATTGCTCGGCAATTTTTGCATAGAAATGAGAATTGTAGAAAACACCCTTTTTGCGGTACGCTTTTCTAAACTTTCCTTCCAGTTGATAACCGCTTTTTTCTAGCACTCTAGCAGAGCCTTTGTTGTGCTCAAATATTGGCGCTTCTAAACGGATTAGCCCTAATTCTTGAAAACAATAATCCGAGAGTTTGCTTACCACCTTGGTCATTAAACCCTGTCCCCAAAGTGGCCTCATAAGCCAATAACCAATTTCGTCTTTATGAGATTTAGGCCCGTATTTGTGATGAATTGCAATTCCTCCGCAAACCTCACCTTTAGAATTTCTAATTGCCCAATTTGTTTGAGGCATGCCTGCATTTTTCCTGATGCCCCTTTCGGTTAACCACCATTCGGCATCTTCAATTCTATACGGATGCGGAATTGTTAGTGTGTTTTTGGCAATTTCTTCATCACCAATAGCGTAGGCCAGCCGATGCGTGTCGGTCAACTCAAACTCCGTCAAAGTGTATTCTTCGTCTATTTTAATCATCACTTGGGTTCAGATATGTTAAAAGTAGGGTTTGAATGTAACCCGAGACATGGAAATGCGTTGGATGAGACCAGTTACACCCCAAACCAGAAAGCATTGAATCAGTTATACGAGTATTTCAAGGAGCTTGAAAATGATCGCCTAAGCTTCATTTTTAACGGAGATGTAAGCGATGATATTACAGACGGAATCATCCGAATTACAGAATACAACGTCAACAATTTTGAAGCACTTGCTAAACTTAGCAGGCGTATTTCATTCATTATGGTTGAGTGTTTTCAGAATGTGGTGAGACACGGTGCAAAGGCCGATAATGAAGCCAACGAAAAGGCTGGGGGCTTGTTTGCTGCCAGGCTTCTTGGAGACGCAAACTATGTAAGCTCCATTAACATGATTGATGCGGAGGAGGTTAAGCTTCTTAGCCAAAAGCTCAATCAGCTTAATTCAATAGAAAAAGACAAGTTAAAAGCGCTGTATTTAGAGGTGCTGAACAACGAAGAAATATCTACCAAAGGTGGGGCGGGTCTTGGTTTAATTCAGTTAGCTAGAAAAGCTGGTCAACCCATTTCTTTCGACTTTCAGGATATAACCGAGGAGCTTTCTAACTTCTACCTTTCATTAAAGCTTACAACTAATGAGGTGCCTACAAAGCAAGGAGAGGCGCTTCGTTTTACAAAAGATTTTGATAGCAAGATAAAGGACTCCAATGTTGTAATGATTTACAAGGGAGACTTTGGTAAAGACTCTATCCTTCCAATCATTCAGATTATTGAGGAGAAAATGAAGTCTGATAATGAAGGAGGCTCAAAAGCCTTTTTCTTAATCTTGGTTGAGTTGCTTCAGAATGTTTCTAGACACAACATCAGAGCCGAAGGCAAAGAGGGCATTTTTATGATTACTGAAGATGAGGATGGAGCCTACTGGACATCGGTTGGTAATGTGGTTGATGGTGCAACCAAGGCTATTCTGGCAGAAAAAATAAGCAACTTAAATGCTATGGAGCCGCTAGATCTTAAAGCGGTTTACAAGAAGACATTAAGAGAAGGTTCGTTTAGCGATAAGGGAGGAGCCGGACTTGGACTGATTGAAATAGCTAGAAAGAGCTCGGAAAAACTGGGGTACAGTTTTGATGATATGGGCTCTGACGAATACTTCTTCACTTTTAACGTAAAATTTTAAGACAAATGGTTGATTCTTTAAAGTTAGAAGCTACCGAAGACACTCCAGAAATCGATTTCAACACCTCTACCGGTGTTTTTAAGATTAGCGGACGCTCTTTACCAGAAGATGCACTTGAGTTTTTTAAACCCGTTGAAGCTTGGCTAGAATCTTATGTTGAGGATTGTTTGGATGAAACCACGGTTGAAATGCGCGTAGATTACTTCAACTCTGCATCTACACGTTACATCTTTAATATTCTTATGGCGTTTGAAGATATTGTAGATGCCGGAAAGCAAGCTAAAATTATATGGTATCATAAGTCTAACGATGAGATGATACAAGCAAAAGGAGAGGAGCTTTCTGATTTGCTAGAAGTGCCATTTGAAATGGTGTCTATATAAGTTTTAGGAAAGCAATTTTGAAAGACGCAAGAATTCAATATGCCTGTTACGGAGCCTTATTTGGCTTGGCTTTTCCAATTATAGCTACGCTGTTTGATGCGCTTATGCGCGATATGGGCTTTGGGTTTGCAGAGCTTATTGAAGTTCAAAAAACACAGCCGTTACATTGGATTATTGACACTGCACCGTTGTTTCTCGGAATTTTTGCTGCGCTGGCAGGCGTAAAACAACAGGAGGTTGTAGAGGCAAATCAAGGGCTTGAAAAAAAGGTAGAGAAGCGCACGGAATTGCTCAATGAGCAAAACGAAGAATTGCGCAGTATGCAAGAGGAGTTAGAAGATAGTTTGAGCAGAATATCTCAGTCTATCAACTACGCTCAAAGAATACAAGAAGCCATTATTTCAAATACCCAAGAACTGCATCAGAGCTTCCCAGACTCTTTTGTGTTGTTTAAACCGCGCGATGTGGTTAGCGGAGATTTTCCTTGGTACTTAAGAAAAGGCAAATATCACTTTGTGGCAGCGGTAGATTGTACTGGTCATGGTGTTCCTGGGGCTTTCATGTCGCTAATTGGCTACTTCCTATTAAACCGAATTGTAAAGGAGAATGAAGTAACCGACACGGCCGAAATTCTAACCAAGTTGCACGAGTCAATTGTAAATGTGTTAAATCAAAGTTCAGACTCTGATGTACATGATGGAATGGACTTGGCGCTTTGCAGAATTGATGAAGAGACAAAAGAGATAATGTACTCGGGCGCTGGAAACCCAGTTTACCATGTTTCTGGTAATCAGTTAGCCGAATACAAGGCAGATTATTGGAGCATTGGAGGAACGGAATACAAGCGTAGAGGCGCCTATAAATCGCAAAGTTTTAGCTACGCGAAGGGTGATTCTATCAGCATGTTCTCTGACGGAATAACAGACCAGTTTGCTTCTGATGGAGAAACTAAGTTTGGGTTCAAGAAAATCCAAAAACAACTGGTTTCAGATAGCGCCAAGCCAATGAAAGAGGTTGGCGAAAGCTTTGAGAAATCAATCAGTGGCTTTATGGCTGGCCATCGTCAGATAGACGATATGCTCCTGATGGGAGTTAGGTTGTAAACCTCCTTTACCAAGGATTTCTAACCCGCTCAGCTTCTAGGAATTGCGGCAACTGGTTGGGGCTCAAATTACTTGCAATAATCTTATTGTTCTTGTCTAAAACGTAAAGCTCTGGCGTAATGTCTATGTGGTATTTGCGCTCGTATCGGCTACTTCTATCTGGGTCGATGGTGTTTTTAAAAACAGACATGCCGTTTTTCTGAATGAAGGCTTTCCATTTAGCTTCATCCTTGTCGGTTGATAAGGCTAAAACATCAACGCCTTTATTTTTCCATTCGTTATAAACCGTAACCATCTCTGGCGCTTCTTTTTGGCAATGCTCGCAATCGTAAGAATAGATAAACAACACTTTAATGGGAGATGTTAAACCATAAAGAGAAACAGGCTGACCGTTCTCGTTTTTGGCTGCAATGTCTTGCCCAATTTTTCCAATGAGGCTAGGCTTCATTAGGCTTATCTGGCCACGTAAACCTTTTATTTCTTCTGGGTTAGACCAAAATGCTTGGTCTTCTGTCCAATAAGTGTCAATCATGTGAACAAAAACAGCCTCTGTTCCCATGGTTTTGGGTGTTTTATATTCAAGAGCAATCCAATTCACCACGTACTTGAAAATCTCTTTATTGGCCTTCGATTTTTCAATTAGTAAATCTGAATACTTGATTAATGAATCAGCGTTTTGAGGCGTTAGTTCTTTAATGTATTTCCGCAATTTATTGGCGAAAACTGGAGTGCGTAAAGTGGAGGTTTGGGAGAAGTCTATCATATTCCAAAACGCATTGCGGTATTGATAAACTTGAGCTGCTTCGTTTAGACTTCCATCAGCATTTTTCGGGTAGGTAAGCTCCGGGTTTTGGCCAGAAAGCTTGAATTGAGTAAAAAATGAATTGGGATGATTTTTCGAAAACGAAGCAATATGATTTAGTCGTTCGGCAACCAATGCTTCTTGTTTCGATTTTGCCGAGTTGTGTTCCTCTGAACCTGCGGGAAGCTTCGCGAGCTTGTCTGTAATTGGTTTCAGCCTCACGTTAAATGCAGCCTCAAACTTTAGGTTTTGATACAATAGCTCATTGTCTAAACAACCATCTACTACCATTGAATTAACGAAATCTCCTTTTTTCGCGGTGAGCGTAAACTCTTGGTCATCTCCCAACAGCAACTGAAAATAACTGTTGTCTGAGCCCAGCATTAAGTAGTAGAAACCCTTTGGAAGCAGCGTGTCTGCATCAAAAATAAAAACGCCATTAGCATTGCTTCTGGCCGAATCAATAATGAAGTTCTGATTGCCGTAAACCCCAAGGATTTTTGCAAAATCGTTTGAAGCACCATCTAACGTTGCCTCAATGTGCATTTTGCCTGCGGGCTTAACTTCTTCCGATTGAGGTTTTTCGGTGGTTTGCGCGGTTTCTCCACAAGAGAACAACAGCACGGAAAGCATCAACTGAAACAGCGGAATCATTCTAGAAAAATCAGACATTACAAACGGCCGAACCAATTATTTGTCGGCACCTTCTTCTGGCAAAAAGCTTTCCAAGTCTCTATCAAAAAGATAAAGTCCGCCTTTGTCATCGCCAATCAAATCTAGCTTGTCTATTAGCGTTTGTGCAAGACTTTCTTCTTCCAATTGCTCTGCAACGTACCACTGCAAAAAGTTGTGGGTAGAGTAGTCTTTAAGCTTCAAACAAGCATCAACCAAGTCGTTTATTTCCTTAGTCACAATCTGCTCGTGCTGTAGAATTTTATCAAAGATTTCTTTGATGCCTTTGTATTCTTTTGGCGGAGCGCCAATAGTAGGAACAAGAGCGTAACCGCCTCTATCGTTAATGAAATGGAAAAGCTTAAGCATGTGCCCGCGCTCTTCTTCGGCATGGCCGTATAGGAAAGTGCTTACTCCATTAAAACCGTTCTTTTCGGCCCAAGAAGCCATTGAAAGGTAATATTGAGACGATTCGAACTCAAGTTCTATTTGGTGGTTAAGCAGTTTTTCAATTTTCTTATCAATCATAACGTAGCAATTTGTAGGTGGCCAAAGGTAAAATCCTTGTTCCGATAAGAAAAATGCAAATTAGTTTACGGTCTTGATGAGTAAGAAATACTCAATGATTCAAGTTAAGTTAAGCTGAAAACCAATTTTGAACGAGTAAGATTTTTCTGCAATCGTCATCGCTAGACCGTTACCCTGTGCCATATTTGTATCGTTAAACTAAAACTAAACGCCATGAAAATGTTTAAAACACTCTTTTTATTACTGCTAACGACCGGTGCAGTTTTAGCCCAACCCAATCCAGACGATTTATTTATTAACGGAACAGTATCCGATGCAAATGGAACTCCCCAAGCTGGAGTAATTGTTTGTGTAGATGGAGTTAACTCTCCCATTTTTCCTTTAGACTCTCTTTGTGCATTAACCGATGCTAACGGTTACTACTATTTAGAGATTCCGAATGGCTCAACTGCTGGACCAAACATGGAATTTATACTTAGTATGGACGACCCATGTCCAAATACGCCAGGGTATCAAACAGCTACAGTTTCTAATGAACAAGGAACTGTTGATGTAGTAGATTTAGACTGGACATCTTGCGCTTCGAGTTCTGCCAACTGCGATGTTTCAATTACAGCATCTAATGATAGTTTAAACGGCACTTGGACATTTGTTGCAAGCCCAACTGGAACAGCACCGTTTGCCTACGATTGGTGGGTAGATGGTTCTAGTTATTCTACACAAACGGTAAACCATACGTTTAACGGAGGTACAGTAGGAGTTTCTGTTTCTGTTACGGATGCTAATGGTTGTGTTTCTAATGATGCTGACACGCTTTTCTTAGGTGGCGGTAACAACGGCTGTGGAGTACAAATTGGTTCGCAGTTAAGCCCTAACGGAGGCGAAGTACTTACTGCTTACGCTGGTGGAACCGCTCCGTTTACCTATTCATGGAGTAATGGGAGTACAGCGGCTGAGATAACCGTTTTAGATGCAGGAATATACTGTGTAACCATTGCTGACGCGAACGGCTGCCAAACGGATGCTTGCTATACGGTGGTTAGTCAGCCAGCTTGTGAGGTTGACATTACCGTTATGGAAGATTCTATACAAGGAGCGTTGGTTTATACACTAACTGCAAATCCAAACGGAGGATCAGCGCCTTATTCTTTCTTGTGGTCAGATAACCAAACTACCCAGTCAATATCTGTATCTAATGTTAGTCCAAACGGAGAGGTTTTCTGTGTAACAACAACAGATGCATCTGGATGTACTGCTACTGCTTGCGATACTTTGCTTCCTCCAAACGTTGGCGGTTGCTATGCTGATTTCACTTACAATGCAGGGCCAAACGGAGTGCTTTACGCAATCGATACAGTTGGTCTGTTTTACAACGGAAGTGTGGATGCGAGTAACTCATATGCATGGACCTTATCGCTCATGAACTTTAGTTATTCATCATCTGACATGAACCCAGAATTTGTAGTTCCTCCAACGCTAGTTCCTATTACTGGAGTTGATGTTCAGGTTTGCGTAACTGTAACCAATGGAGCAACAGGTTGTACCGATACTTACTGCGAGTGGGTAACTGTTGTTGGTGATAACAGTCCATCTAATTGTGATGCCTCTTTCACTAACTCTGGATTAACACCAATTGGATATACATTCTCAGCCAACGTTCAAAGCCCTTCAAATAGCTATTTCTGGGAAATTGACGGTGTATATGTTGGTGATGGTTATGAAGCGTACTCACCGGGATTCGTAGATGGAACGCATACAATCTGCTTAACGTTGTACGATTCGTTGGAAGACTGTTCTGACATGCAATGTCAAACAATTGTTGTTGGCAACCCTAATAATTGTCAAGGTTATGTTTCTGGAGCGGTTTACGCTGGGTCTCAGAACCAACCGTTAGATGAAGGCGTGGTTTACCTTATTCAGTACGATAGCGCTACAAACGCACTTGCTCTTGTTGATAGCATGGTACTAGATTCTGGTAACTGGTATTTCTTTGGCCCATTAGATTGTGGGGATTACCTAGTGAAAGCAGCGGCAACATCAGGTAGTCAATACTACGCTGGTCATATCCCAACGTATTTCGGAAACTCGCCTTTCTGGGGATTTGCACAGGCCGTAACTGCAGATAATTCGCAGGTTAGTGCCGATGTAACACTTATTGCAGCTAACAACCCTGGCGGACCAGGTTTTATTGGCGGAGATGTTACTGAGGGAGCAAACAAAACTGATCCGGGAGATGGCGTTGCAGGAATGCAGGTTATGATTTTTAACCTAAATGGAGATGCAATTGCTTACGCTTACACCGATGCAAACGGAGCGTTTGGATTCTCTGATTTAGCTTACGGTACGTACCAAGTATATGTTGAGGCGCTAGGCGTTCAAACTATCCCTGCTGTTGTTACAATTAGCCCTGATAATTCTTCTGAAGAGAACGTTCACATTTTCACATCAGAGAGTTTAATCTCAACCGGAATTGAAGAATTTGATTTCGAAGGAGCAATCAGCGATGTTTATCCTAATCCAGTTGTGGGTCAAGCAACAATCAAGTTAAATCTTGATGCCGCACTTATGATTAACGTTTCTGTACTTGACTTAACAGGAAGAACAATGTCTTCTCAAACAGTTTCTGTAACCGGAGGCGAGAATACAATTAGAGTTAATGCAGATGAGTTGAAAAACGGATACTATTTCCTAAATATTCAGGATGTAGATGCAAACTTCAGCGTAACACGAAAGTTTATGAGAATCGATTGATGGGTTTCGGTTCTTATTCGGTCGGAGAGGGCAGCCAATTGGCTGCCCTTTCTTTTTGTCCAATTTTGGCATCCTCCAGGTGCATCAAAACAATTACATTTGCCGCGCTTTGGGGGATTAGCTTCCCTCGACAAGCTCGGGACAGGCGCTTCGCCAATCCCAAAACAAATATGGGGGATTAGCTCAGCTGGCTAGAGCGCTACACTGGCAGTGTAGAGGTCATCGGTTCGACTCCGATATTCTCCACCCAACCGGATACTTCCAATTTTTCAGGGAGTATCCGGTTTTTTGTTTTGCTGAAACCCTTATCAATCATTGCAGGAATTCATTGAGTCAGTGAAATTCATTTTTCACTAAAAAGTAAACCTTTCTCCCTCTGGCTTGTTAGCCGAAAGTGTGTAAAGAAGGAGTAA
Organism: Flavobacteriales bacterium; assembly: GCA_049608805.1. GTDB lineage: Bacteria > Bacteroidota > Bacteroidia > UBA10329 > UBA10329 > UBA10329. The sequence goes on from JBMYXX010000002.1 coordinate 21,959, forward strand.
GCATATTCTGGTTTAGGCGTGATTTACGGCTGAAAGATAATGCGGGTTTATACCATGCACTTCGTTCCGGAAACCCGGTTTTACCCGTTTTTGTTTTTGATGAAACGATACTCTCTAAGCTTGAGGATAAATGCGATAAACGAGTAGATTTTATTCATCGAGCGCTCAGGGAACTGACATCTGATCTGCAAGATTTAGGTTCAGGTTTGGTTGTTTTTCACGGAACACCTTTAGAAGCGTACAGGAGTCTGATTGCTGAATATTCTGTTAAATCCGTTTTTGCCAATCACGATTATGAGCCTAATGCTCAAAGACGTGATACAGAGATTTCCGAACTGTTAGCCGATAATGGAGCAGTCTTTAAAACCTTTAAAGATCAGTGCATTTTTGAAAAAGGCGAGATTCTGAAAGACGATGGGAAACCATACTCGGTTTATACACCCTACTCCAAAAAGTGGAAAGCGAAACTGAATGCGTTTTATTTAAAATCTTATCCAACCGAAAAGTATTTCAGCAACTTCTTGCAGTTCCATTCAAAACATTTCCCGACTCTTAGGGAGATTGGATTTGAGAAGACTGAGGTTGAAATTCCTTCCTCGAAAACGGAGTTAAGCATCATTAAGAATTACCATCAAACAAGAGACATTCCTAGTATCGAAGGCACGTCTAAAATGAGTGTTCATCTGCGTTTCGGAACTGTTAGCGTCAGAGAATTATCTCGCTTGGCGCAAGAGACAAATGAGAAATACCTGAACGAACTTATTTGGCGAGATTTCTACATGATGATTCTTTGGCATTTTCCCAATACAGAAAAAGCATTTAAGCCGAAGTACGATTTGGTGGAATGGGAACATAACGAGCAACATTTTGAAGCTTGGTGCAAAGGGGAAACGGGTTATCCGATTGTTGATGCAGGCATGCGACAATTGAATGAAACTGGCTGGATGCACAATCGAGTTAGGATGATTGTTGCCAGCTTTTTCACCAAACATTTGTTGTTGGATTGGCGGTTGGGAGAGGCGTATTTCGCACAAAAATTAATTGACTTCGAATTGTCTAGTAACAATGGTGGTTGGCAGTGGGCGGCTGGTTCAGGTTGCGATGCCGCGCCATATTTCCGCGTTTTCAACCCTTACTTGCAAACGGAGAGGTTTGATTCTGATCTGAAGTATATCCGAAAATGGGTGCCAGAATTTCAAGAGCTTACATACCCAAAACCAATTGTTGACCACAAATGGGCGCGGACCAGAGCTATAGAACGATACAAAAAAGTGTTGAACTAAGTAGGCGCTTTATCTGAGTTGCTAACGTTAGACTAATCCTTAGTTGATTTACTCATAGTCAGCGAGTTTTCCTCCACCCAGCGATTTCCACGCGTGCCTTCTAAGCGTTCCTCTTTAGATTCTCTTTCCTTTAGTGTAACAAATTCCTCGACATACGCTTGGCAGTAATCGATGGTTCTATTAAACGATTTCCATCGCTTAGATACCACGAAGCCAATGTTTGCTGGCAGGTAATCTACCTCGAGTTTATGTTTTCTACCTAAAATTTGAATCATCCCAGATTGGAACAAGTCGGTAGCCACGGCAACTTTCTTAAAGCCTTTTTCTTTGGCAAGTTCTAAAGAATAGAAAACGTTTTCCAAGCTATGTTCTGCCTGATTTTCTATTATGAGATGTTCCGGGTTTACACCCATTTCTTCCAAGTAAAGGGCAAATATTTTGGCTTCTATAAAAGGAGAGTGTACCGCGCTACCCGATACAATTATGTGTTTGGCAACTCCTCGCTCGTACAATTCATGCGCCCAATGCAGGCGCATCTTATATATCACGTTCAGTTTACCATTTGGGTCAAACGGATATCCAGGAACAATTATGGCGTCATACGTTTCGGTTGTTTTCTCTTTTGCTGAGCTAGTCGAAATACCCAAGATTAGAAGGCTGAGGAATAGTATAAATGCGTTTTTCATAATAATTGATTTATGGTTGTTTGATGTGTTAACAGCACGAAATCATAAAATGTTTAATAAAAGAGATAAAAGATTAAACAAAATGAAATAAGAGTGGTTTGGTAGAAAAACTAAATCATGAAAAAGACTATTCTAACTCTACTCGCTACCGTAATTCTAGTGCCCTTAGCGGCATTGTTTTTCGACAGCTCAATCTCTGATCGTCAACTGGAAATCCTTAAGGTTGTTGGCATCGTTTATCTAATAACCGCTAGTCTCAGTTACATCATTAGCGAGATTTCCAAAAACTACAGCCAGGTAGATAAACTGTGGAGTATCATTCCGCTCGTTTACATCTGGATAATTGCAGGAATGAGCGGTTGGGAACCGCGTGCCTTACTAATGGCGGCTGTTGCCACTGTTTGGGGAATTAGGCTTACGTACAACTTTAATAGACGTGGTGGTTATTCTTGGCGATTTTGGGAAGGCGAAGAAGATTACCGTTGGGAGGTTTTAAGAAGAAACCCTGTGCTTAAGAACCCATGGATATGGAGGTTGTTTAATCTCGTTTTCATCAGTTTTTACCAGCATGGTCTGTTAATGCTCATTACCATTCCAATGCTTGCGGTTGTTGGCTCTACCTCCATTCCTCTGGGCTTGACGGATGCGGTTTTGGCACTTGCTTTTATTGGATTAGTGGTTTACGAAACAGTTGCAGATCAACAGCAGTGGGTGTATCAAAATGAGAAACACCGATTAAGAAAGGCCAACTTGCCAATGGCTTCCAAGTATAAGCGAGGATTTATTGCAGAGGGACTCTGGAAACTGAGTCGACACCCCAATTATTTCGCGGAGCAAAGTATTTGGGTTGTGTTTTATCTCTTTAGCGTTGCCGCAACCGGAAGCTGGTTTAACTGGGCAATTTGTGGGTCAGTATTACTCATTATGCTCTTTCAAGGAAGTGCAAATTTCAGCGAGGGAATTACAGCTGAAAAGTATCAAGCATATAAAGATTACCAGAAGCGGGTGCCGAAGTTCTTACCGCTTATCACGCTAGCACTGCCTACTGGTAGCAAATCGATGGCCGAGGCTAAACACTAACAAGATGATTAGCGCTAAGATTTACGGTCTTTATCTCTTCGCTTTTTGTGTTGCCAGTGGCCTACATGCTTCAGCGCAACAGCAACTCGTAAACGGTAGTTTCGACCAATGGGAAAATTCTGGTAAGTGGCTAGAACCCGTTGGTTGGAACGGCCTGATGAGTGCAGATTTGTGTACGTTCTGTTCTTTTGGTGCTTCTCAAAGAGTCTTTCGTGATGCAGGAAAAAACCGTGCTAGTGGCTCTTCTATTCGAATTGAATCGACCAGCACCGTTGGTGTTATCGTCAATGGAACGGTTACCACAGGTAGGGTTACCGCACCGTCTATTGTGCCATCCGTTGGCTACAACAAAACTGTTCTAGCCGACAAGAATTTTCAGTTGCAGTTTAATCAGAGGCCAGATAGTTTGGTTTTTTGGGCGAAGTATTCGATTTCAGATAAATCAGACTCCGCCTTGGTTTCGTTTCTTCTACATGATGAGTTTGAACAAACAGACCCGCCAAGTGAAAAAACGGCCAGTCTTTCAGCGGGAATTGCTCGAATGATTTTCCAAACTAATTCGCAATGGCAAAGAATTTCAGTTCCATTTATCTACTCTGCTAATGGCGAATCTCCAAAATATTTGCTGGCAACTTTTTCATCTAGTTTTATAGCTGGTAAGGGAAACTCAAAGTCCAAATTGTGGATTGATGATGTTGAATTGATTTACAATCAATCGGAACAAGCTTTTTACGCCAATTAAACTCAGTTTCCGCAACCAAAATTTTAAAGAATGAACCTAGAAACCCTGTACATCAGCGCAGCCATCATATTCGTGTTTATGAATATCATGTTCTTGATTGCTCAATTCATTAAGGATAACTCGATTGTGGATATTGGCTGGGGACTCGGCTTCCTGTCTGTCAATATTGGTTTGATGATTTTGACTGGTAAGCAATCGGCTGTCCACATTGCGTTTGTAATTATGATAGCCCTGTGGGCGATAAGATTGGCCGGATACATATTTAAGCGGAACCGAGGCACGGGAGAAGATTATAGATATGCCGCCTGGAGAAAGGAATGGGGCAAGAACGTAGTTTGGCGTGCTTACTTGCAGGTTTTCATGTTGCAAGGCGTCATTATGTGGATTGTGCTATCGCCAGCCTATGTAGTTTTTTCAGGTTCTGGAGAGGGTTTTCAAATCGCGCATTATGTGGGGTTCTTTCTGTGGTTGATAGGCTTTTACTTCGAAGCGGTTGGAGATGCGCAAATGATGCGATTTAAAGCCAATCCAAGCAACAAGGGCAAGGTGATGAATCAAGGTTTGTGGAAATATACTCGTCATCCAAATTATTTTGGCGAAGCACTTCTGTGGTTCGGATTCGGAGTTTTCTCATTAAGTGCAGACTTATGGTGGCTTTCGTTGATAGGCCCTGCCGTTATTACATTTTTTCTACTTAAGGTTAGTGGTGTTGCCATGCTAGAACGCAAATACGATGGCAATTCGAAGTATGCCGAATACAAGCGTACTACCAACGCATTCTTGCCTTGGTTTCCTAAGGAATAATTACCGGTTTTTCTTGAAGAAATATGATGCCGCTTACAACCATAAGCGGCATTTTTTATATCCAAATGCAAAATTATTTTGATGTTTTTATTGCTGAAAATCAATAAGTTAAGCTTTAATGTTTAATAAATATTAAAAAAGATTAAACAATAATTGATTGCTCTGGTTTATACATCAAATCGATAAACTCAATACAATGAAAAACACAAAACTATTTTTAAGCGCACTGCTAGCTGGAGTCACTTCCGTTGGTGTTGCACAAGCCCAAACTGCGAGGTTAGAGGTTATTCACAATTCGGCAGATGCGGCCGCATCAGTTGTCGATGTTTATGTAAACGGTGGCGCTGAGCCATTCATCAACGATTTCGCATTTAGAACCACATCTGGTTTTATTGATGTTCCATCTGGAGTGGATTTGAACATTGGAATCGCGCCAGCTACCAGTAATGAAATGGGTGGCAATGGAGCGGCAGACATTCTTTTCACTTTGCCAACCGTGAACCTAACAGAAGGAGAAACTTACATTGCCATTGCAAACGGTATTGTATCGGCTACTGGATATATGCCAAATTCAACAATGGCACCTTTCGGTCTTGATATCTTTGCTGCAGCTCGTGAGGCAGCAGATGGTGGTGCAGGAACAAACGACCTTTTGGTTTACCACGGTTCTACAGATGCTCCAATGGTAGATGTAGATGAGTTAAATGTGGTTGAGGGAGAAGCAATAAATGACATTTCTTACTCGGAATTTCAAGGTTACGCGTCTCTAGGAGTAGAGGATTACATGCTTCAAGTACAAGCAGCTTCAACTGGCGGTGCTGTAGCAGCTTTCGATGCCAATTTGGGAACGCTTGGAGTTGACGGTGCTGCGTTAACAGTGCTTGCTTCAGGGTTTCTGAATCCAAGCATGAACAGCAATGGTCCGGCTTTCGGGTTGTTTGCTTCAACAGGAAATGCTGGTCCATTATTGGAACTTCCAATGTCTATGGCTCGCTTAGAGGTAATTCATAATTCTGCGGATGCAGCAGCAGCTGTGGTAGATGTATTTATTAACGATGTTGAAACTGTTCCAGATTTTGCATTCAGAACAACAACTGGTTTTATTGATGTGCCAGCCGGAATGCCACTTTCTATTGAAGTAGCGCCTGATGGAGCAGGACTTGGAGGAGCACTTCCAGCAATCGAAATTCCTTTCCTAGCTTCTGGCGAAACATACATAGCTATTGCAAACGGTATTGTAAGTGGTTCTGGTTATTCACCTGCACCAGCTTTCGGGTTGGATATTTACGCAGGAGCGCGTGAGGCAGCAGACGGTGGTGCAGGAACAAATGATGTATTGGTATATCACGGTTCTACGGATGCTCCAATGGTAGATGTTGATGAGTTGAATGTGGTTATGGGAGAGGCAGTTAATGACCTTTCTTATACTGAATTTCAAGGTTATTTGGCGCTTGGTGTAGATGATTACATGCTTCAAGTACAAGCAGCTTCAACTGGTGGTGCTGTAGCAGCTTTCGATGCTCCATTAGCTAATCTAGGTGTTGACGGTGCTGCACTAACAGTTCTTGCTTCAGGGTTTTTGGATCCAAGCATGAACAGCAATGGCCCGGCATTCGGATTGTTTGCTTCGACTGGTGTTGCGGGTCCATTATTGGAACTTCCAATGTCTATGGCACGTATAGAGGTAATTCATAATTCAGCTGATGCGGCTGCGGCAGTGGTAGATGTATTTATTAACGATGTTGAGACTGTTCCAGATTTTGCATTCAGAACAACAACTGGTTTTATTGATGTGCCAGCAGGAATGCCACTATCTATTGAAGTAGCACCTGATGGAGCAGGTCTTGGAGGCGCGCTTCCAGCAATCGAAATTCCTTTCCTAGCTTCTGGCGAAACATACATAGCTATTGCAAACGGTATTGTAAGTGGTTCTGGTTATTCACCTGCACCAGCTTTCGGATTGGATATTTACGCAGGAGCTCGTGAGCAAGCGGCAAACCAAGGAATGAACGAAACAGATGTATTGGTTTACCATGGTTCTACAGATGCTCCAACAGTTGATGTTGCAGAAACAGGTGTAGGCGCAGGAACTATTGTAGATGATATTTCTTACAGCGAGTTCCAAGGTTACCTAGAACTTGGTACTTCAAACTATGAGTTAACCATCCAAAACGATTTGGGAACCGTAGATGTGGCTTCTTTTCAAGCTCCGCTACAAACGCTAATGCTCGAAGATGCGGCCATTACAGTGCTGGCATCAGGGTTCTTAGATCCAAGCATGAACAGCAACGGTGCTGGTTTCGGACTATGGGTTTCGCTTGGTACAGCTGGAGGTTTGGTTCCATTGTCTAACGTAACTGGGGTTAACGAGGTAGAGTCTATCAGCAACGCTGGGCTATATCCAAACCCAACTAACGACAATGCTACCATGTTCTTCGACCTTACAGAAGGCGAAAACATTAACCTAGATGTGGTTAACACCATGGGACAAAGAGTTTTCACAGAAAGCTTTGGAAACATGACATCAGGAACACACAGAGTAGAAATTCCAGCCAATCAAATGGCACCAGGGTTTTACTTCGTTAACCTGAGAACAAATTCAGGAGTAGTTTCAACGAAAATGCAAGTTTTACGTTAATTAGAATAGGTTAAACAGCGCTCCGTTCCGTGAGGGGCGGGGCGCTTTTTTTATTCCAAACAATGGCAAAGATTCTCATCACAGGCGGTTCAGGTTCTATCGGGAAACACCTGATTCCAAGACTACTTTTTAAGGGACATCAAGTGTCCATTATTGGTAGAAGCAAAAAGGAAATTCCGGGAGTTGAAAGTTTTGTTTGGAACTTAGATAAAGGCGAACTGGATGAGCGTGCTTTAGCCGATGTAACGCATATTATTCACCTTGCTGGGGCGGGAATAGCCGATAAACCTTGGTCTCCAAAACGGAAGCAGGAAATACTAGAAAGCAGAATAAAGCCGCTTAAAATGATTTCCAGTCTGTTGGCTAAAAGAAACCAGCGAATTAAAGCCATCATATCTTCATCTGCCGTAGGTTATTATGGTGGCATTACTTCGGATAAGGTGTTTACCGAAAATGATTCTCCTGCAAAGGACTTTCTTGGTAAAACGTGCCACATGTGGGAACAGGCAATTCAGTTGTTTAAGCCCGTGGCTGATAGAGAAGTTCGGGTGAGAACAGGTATTGTTCTTATGCAAGAAAATGGAGCATTAACCAAGCTGGCTAAACCCGCCAAATTTGGCTTAGGTGCGGCAATCGGTTCTGGAAATCAATGGATGCCATGGATTCATATAGACGATATGACCAATGTTTATTTGAAAGCTATTGAGGACACCAACATGAATGGCGCTTACAACGCAGTGGCGCTAGAGCATGTCAATCAATCTAAGTTTATCGAGAAGATTGGGAAGTCTTTAAAACGCCCTGTTTTTCTGCCAAATGTGCCAACGTTTTTCCTTAAAACCATTATGGGCGAAATGGCCAGAGTAGTAACCGAAGGAAGTAGAGTTTCTTCTCAAAAACTTACAGATGCAGGTTTTGAATTCGAGTATCCAGAATTACAGCCGGCCTTAAACAACCTTCTTAAATGAAACTGCACCGAAAAGAGTACAAACAGTTTTTACCAATTTCAGTAGATGAGGCGTGGAGGTTTTTCTCGGCACCAGAAAACCTGAATGAGATTACTCCGCCAGAAATGAAGTTTGAGATTCTGACTAAGGACATTCCTAAAGTGTATGCTGGTCAGATTATTCAGTATAACGTATCACCTTTTCCGTTGATAAAAATGGGCTGGGTTACGGAGATTACACAAGTGCAAGAAAAAAAGCTGTTTATAGATGAACAGCGCTTTGGTCCTTACACTTTCTGGCATCATCAACACATCTTCGAAGAACAAGAAGGCGGAGTGCTAATGACTGATATACTGCATTACAAAGTCCCATTAGGGATTGTGGGAAAAATGATGGACTACCTGGTGATAAACAAAAAGGTAAATGCCATATTTGAATACCGAACAAAAACGCTAGTGAACAAGTTCGGCCATTCTCCGTTACTCAAGAAACAAACCCATGGGTAAATACAGCACAAAGGATTTGGCTACCCTATCGGGGATTAAGGCTCACACCATTAGAATATGGGAGCAGCGTTATGGCATTATCACGCCAGACAGAACGGATACAAATATTCGAACCTATTGCGATAGTGACCTGAAAAAGTTGTTGAACATTGCCATGCTCAATAACAGCGGACTGAAAATCTCTAAAATCTCTAAGCTGAGTGATGAAGACATATCATCCGAGGTACAACGAATTGGAGAGACTAAGACAGATTACCCGGTTCAGATAGACCGATTAATTGTGGCCATGGTTGATTTAGACCGCGCTAAGTTTGAAGGTATTCTGAACGATTGTACAGAGGAGATGGGTTTCGAAGCAACCTGCATAAACGTGCTGTATCCGCTGTTGCAGAAGATTGGCATTATGTGGATGGCCAACTCCATAAACCCAGCTCAGGAGCATTTTATGAGCAGTCTAATTATCCAAAAAATGTATGCCGCCATTGATGGGCTTTACACATCTGCTCCAAAAGGCAAAAAGGTGATTTTCTTTCTTCGCGAAGGCGAGTTGCATGAAATTGGGCTGTTGTTCTTTCGGTACATAATGGAAAAGAGGGGGTTTGATACCATATACTTGGGTCAGTCGGTTCCATTTCAGGACTTACAGCAAACCGTTGATGCGCACAAACCTGAATACTTGGTTACGGCACTTGTCGCTACTTCAGAAGGTGATTTTATGGAGAAGTACCTAAAACAGATGTCTAAGAGTTTTCCGCAATTGAAGATTATCGTTTCAGGATTTCAAATCAGCCAGTTTGATAAGAAGACTCCTAAAAACATCGTTAAAATTGATGACGTTAACCAGTTTGTGGATTACGTTGATGCCCTGATTTAGACCAAATCATTAGCTTTTGTTAGCCTTAGACTTTACGGTATAGGGCTTTTTTTGTGCTTAAAAGTCAATTTTGTTTAATTAATAGATAAAAAATCATCACAAAAATTTGGTTGGTTTCAGGGTGTCTTATACATTTGTTTAATAAATAAGCAAAAACACTAAACAAAATAATCATGACGACACTAACATTTGGAGACAATCTTCTAAAAATGACCGACATTTTGGGGTATTTCGCTTTGAGCTTAACTAAGAACCAAAAAGATGCCGAAGACCTGGTTCAGGAAACGATGGTGAAAGCATTAACCTATAAAGACCACTATCAGCCTAACACAAACTTTAAAGCGTGGCTTCAAACTATTATGAAGAACACGTTCATTAATCAATACCGAAAAAAAAGACGCGCACAAGCTGTAGTAACCACCAGAGATGATGTTGAAGTGCTTGATTTTGTTTCTGCTACAGAAGAGTTTACCCCAGAAAGCACTCTGGCTACTAAGGAAATTAATATGGTTATAGACGCTCTGGGAGACAACCTTAGAGTGCCTTTTACAATGCACCTCAAAGGGTTCAAGTACAAGGAAATTGCCGATGAATTGGGTATTCCTATCGGAACCGTTAAAAGCAGAATCTATCTAGCAAAGCAATCTCTAATGGATTCTCTGAGACACTACCGGAACTAACTACGGTAGTGGCCCTTAGGAGCAGTCGATTCTAGCAGTTTTATTCTGGGCAGTGATAAACTAAATCCCGTCCATAGCTCCAAGTCACTTCTTTAGATGGAGACCATAAAATGCCACTTGTTCCAACTTTCCGTTGGGTTTCAGTTTTCTTTACCGCCATCGGAACGAAGCCTTTTTGGTAAGCTTTTGAGTAATCAATATTCAAGTCAAACTTGTTCCAGTATTTACGAATTACGTAACGCCATTTGGCAGGAATAAAGTCTGCATCAATTTCATGGTCAAACTTTTTGGCGAGGTATTTCATCATAAATGAGTGGGCTTTATCAGATACTACCGCAACACGTTCAAACCCATGTGCCTTCGCAATTTCCATAGAATAGAACACGTTTTCTAAACTATGTTCTGCTCTGTCTTCAATAATAATATGGTCTGGGTTAATTCCTAATTCTATGAGATAAAGTGCATAAACTTTAGACTCTACATACGGTGTATGTACCGCACTACCCGAAACAATAATGTTTTTCACTTTTCCATTCTTGTAAAGATGATAAGCCCAATACAATCGAATCTTGTACATAGGATTCATTTTTCCGTTGGGCCGGAATGGGTAGCCAGGAACAATGATGGCATCATAGGACTCATCAATCTTTTTCAATCCGTCAGATGCAAGCACATTTAAGCTTGAAAACAGGACTACAAAACAAAGGAGAAGGCTCTTTTTCATAATAATCATTTGCTCTATGAACAATCAATTAATTGTATTGTTCACTAATTTAATAGCAATACTATTATATTTGCATTTATAACTAATAAGCAATGAATAATACGTTCAGAATACTGATAAACGAAAGGACATTTCTCAAGAACCCAAAGACCAGCGAATTAGGCGAGAGCATTATTCAAGGCTCCATTGACCTGATTGACGAGTTAGGATTTGAAGACTTTACATTCAGAAAATTGGCACAAAGAATTGGTTCTACGGAAGCCTCCATTTACCGATATTTTGAAAACAAGCACCGATTATTAATCTACTTGTTTTGTTGGTATTGGAGGTGGCTAGACTACCGAATGGTTTTGGCTACGACCAATATTGAATCTGCGGAGGAACGACTTAAAAGAGCGATTGATGTTTTGGTGAAACAAGTTGAGCAAGACAGTGATTTCTCACACGTGGATGAAGTAAAGCTAAACCGCATCATCATCAATGAATCTTCTAAGGCTTATCTCAACAAACATGTTGACGAAGAAAACAAAGAGGGTTTTTTCCTCGATTACAAAGAATTGGTTGCTCGCATGGCAGACATGATTCAAGAGATAAACCCAGAGTATAAATACCCACACATGTTGGTTTCTACGTTGATTGAAGGCGCCCATCTTCAACGGTTTTATGCAGAACACCTACCGCGGCTTACCGATGTGAAAGATGGCCAAGATTTCGTGACCGATTTCTACCGAGAAACCATTTTCAAAGCCATTAAATAAGTACAATGGATAATCTGATTAAACTAACTCCGATACAACGGTTTTGGAGATTGCTACATCCCGATAGGAAGGAGATTAGGAATGTATATGTGTATGCTGTTTTTAACGGTTTGATAAACCTTTCATTACCGTTGGGGATTCAGGCAATTGTAAACCTGATTCAAGGAGGGCAAGTAAGTACCGCTTGGATTGTTTTGGTAACAGTAGTAGTTCTTGGAGTTGCCGCAACGGGCATTCTTCAAATTGCCCAATTACGGATTACGGAGAACTTGCAGCAACGGATTTTCGCGCGTTCCGCGTTTGAGTTTGCCTTTAGAATACCGAAGGTGAAAATGGAGGCCATTTACAGGCACTACGCGCCAGAGTTGATGAATCGTTTTTTCGATACACTAACAGTACAAAAAGGTCTTTCCAAGATATTAATTGATTTTTCTACAGCCGTTCTTCAAGTGTTGTTCGGGTTAATTCTCCTTTCCTTTTACCACCCGTTTTTCATCTTGTTTAGTCTGATACTCATCATCTTGGTTTACGCCATTTTCAGGTTTACCGGAAAGCCCGGTTTGGAGACAAGTTTGAACGAATCGAAGTATAAGTACCGCGTGGCGCATTGGCTAGAGGAGTTAGCGAGAACAGGAACCACTTTTAAGCTTGCCGGCAGAACGGAGCTCCCACTATCTAAGATGGATAAAGAAGTTGGGGATTACCTTAAATCAAGAGAAAGTCACTTCAAAATTCTGGTTCAACAATATTCGTTGATGGTGATTTTTAAAGCATTGGTGGCCGCAGGTTTGCTGGCAATGGGAGGCATTTTGGTTATGCAGCAAGTCATGAATATTGGGCAGTTTGTGGCAGCCGAAATCATCATTCTTTTGGTGATGGGGTCTGTAGAAAAACTGGTGATGAGCATGGAAAGTATTTACGATGTACTTACTGCTTTGGAAAAAATTGGACAGGTTACGGATTTGGAGATTGAAAGAACCGAGGGAGTTGAAACCATTTGTCAAGCAGATGAATCAGGAATGAAGGTCGAATTGAACAACGTTGACTTCACCTATCCTGACGGAGACAAGAGTATTCTTAATGGAATTTCACTGGACATTCAGGCTGGAGATAGACTGGTTGTAACGGGCCCAAATGGTTCGGGAAAGAGTACGCTTTTGCAGATTATTGCTGGGTTATACAAGGTTAAATCTGGGTCAATAAATTACAATGGATTGCCTATCGGGAATCTCAATTTGGGTGCGCTTCGTTCAGAAATTGGTGACTGCTTAACTCACGAGCAACTATTTGATGGAACCGTACTCGAAAACATTAGCATGGGAAGGCCTGGAGCCACTTTTGAAAATGTGAGGTGGGCGGTAGAAAACCTCAAACTAGACAAGTTTGTGAAGGAGCTTCCGAATGGATACGATTCGCATATTGACCCGCAGGGACGGAAACTCCCGCAAAGCGTTATTCAAAAACTGCTTTTGGCCAGAAGTATTGCCGACAAGCCAAAGCTGCTCTTGTTAGAAGATGCGCTGGAGCATTTGGACGATACGGAGCGCAAAGCAATTATCGATTTTCTGGTAAAACCAGAGAATGAATGGACAATTGTTGCGGTGTCATCAAGCAGTTACTTTCAGTCGAAGGTGCAGCGAGTGTTAGAGATGAAAAACGGTCAATTCACACAATAGCATAAAATCATGTTGAATATTTCAAACGATTCTATCAATAAGTACGTGGACCGTAGCAAGTATCATTCTTTGCGCAATGCAGAAGCACGTGTCTCGAAAAAAGTACTTCGGAATGCTCTCTATGTTTTCTTCGGGCTGTCGTTCTTATTCATGTTTGTTCCATGGACACAGAACATACGCGCAGGTGGAAATGTGACTACGCTAAAGCCAGATCAGCGTCCGCAAACAATTCATTCTGTCATTGGTGGTAGAATTGAATCTTGGTTTGTGCAAGAAGGCGATTTCGTTGCCAAGGGCGATACGATTCTTTTCGTTTCTGAGGTTAAGGATGAGTATTTCGACCCGCAATTGCTAGGAAGAACGCAGCAGCAATTGAAAGCCAAAGAGATGTCTGTAGACTCTTATATGGAGAAGGTGAAATCTTTAGATAATCAGGTAGATGCATTAGTGCAAACGGCCGCGCTTAAATTGAAGCAAGCTAAAAACAAGTACAAGCAAGCTGAATTGAAAGTGGTTGCCGATAGCATGGATTATCAAGCTTATCGTATCAACTTTGAGATTGCCGAGAAGCAATTTGAAAGGATAAAAGGATTGTATGACAAAGGCTTAAAGTCGCTTACCGATTTGGAAAACAAGCGGAACTCCATGCAAAAAGCCCAGGCGGAAATGATTTCTGGCGAGAATAAACTTCTTACAAGTCGAAATGAGTTAATAAATGCTGAGGTAGAATTGGTTTCCATCCAAGCTCAATATCGAGATGATATTGCCAAGGCCGAATCAGAAAAATTTACGGCCATGAGTAGTATGTACGATGCGGAGGCTGTGGTTACTAAGTTGCAAAATCAATACATGAATTATTCGATTAGAACAGGCATGTATTACATAACCGCACCTCAGGACGGGTACATTACCAAAGCTATTCAATCTGGTATTGGAGAAACGGTGAAAGAGGGAACTCCTATTGTGAGCATTATGCCAGCTCAATACGATTTGGCAGTTGCGATGTATGTAAATCCTATTGACCTTCCATTGTTGGAGAAAGGTGCACCAGTTCGAGTTCAGTTTGACGGATGGCCGGCCATTGTTTTTTCTGGTTGGCCGAATACAAGTTATGGAACGTATGGCGGAACCGTGTTTGCCATCGACAATTTCATTAGCGACAATGGAAAGTATCGTGTGTTGGTGGCGCCAGACCCAGAAGATCATAAATGGCCAGAAGCACTACGAGTTGGAGCTGGCGCTACAAATATGCTTTTGTTAAAAGATGTCCCGATCTGGTATGAGTTATGGCGACAGATTAACGGGTTTCCGCCAGACTATTACAAACCTGTTTCGCAATCCAAAATGGTAGAGAGCAAGAAATGAAGTTCTATAGTAGAAAATTGATACGTCCGGAAGACTTGAACGCAAACAATACCCTATTTGGAGGTAGGTTGCTAAGCTGGATTGATGAAGAGGCTGGTATTTATGCTATGAGCAAAATTGGAAGTGCAAAGGTGGTTACAAAGTTTATGTCAGAAATAGATTTTGTGAGCTCTGCTAATCAACGAGATGTGATAGAAATTGGATTGAAATTTCAAGAAATTGGAACCACCTCAATTACGTTTTCATGCGAGGTTAGAAACCTTTTCACCAGAGAAACAATTATCACCATTGATAGAATTGTTTTCGTAAATGTGAATGATGAAAACCATCCGGTTTCTCATGGTAAAACAGCTGAGGACGTTCTAAAAACAGCAATGTTCAAATGAAAAAGGTAGTTGTTATATCACTTATTCTAAACGCATTCTTCGCATTTGCACAGGAAGCTGAAAAAAGCTTGGGGTTTGATGATTTCAATGCCATCGTTCTTCAGCATCATCCGTTGGCCGTACAGGCCGATTTGATGAAGAAAAAAGGAGAAGCAACCGTGCAAATGGCGCGTGGTGGTTTCGACCCTAAAATTGGAACAGACATAGGGCAGAAATACTTCAAAGGAGACCAATACTACAGTTTAATTGATGCCGGACTTAAAGTGCCTACTTGGTTTGGAATAGAAGTAACCTCTGGATATGAGCAAAACGCTGGTCAGTTTCTCAACCCAGAAAACAGTACAAGTGGTGGTGGGCTGATTTACGCTGGGATTTCGCTTCCAGTTGGTCGCGGATTGTTTATTGATGAAAGACGCGCTGAACTGCGGAAAGCTCAGATTTTCGATAAAAGCGCGGAGGTTGAACAGCGGCTTATGCTCAATGAGTTACTGTACGATGCTGGTATTGCATATTGGAAATGGTTCAAAAATTATGAGGCACTGAAAGTCTATAAAGAAGCGCTCGCGCTAGCAGAGTTTCGTTTCAACTCTATAGTAGTGGAGGTGAAGTCTGGCGACAGACCAGCAATTGATACTCTCGAAGCAGGAATTCAATATCAGAATAGACAATTGTCGCTTCAGCAAGCGGAGTTAGATTTTAAAAATGCTTCAGCCTTATTAAGTGTTTACTTGTGGCAGAATGGACAAATTCCGATGGAAATTGACACGAATACCATTCCGGTGCCAAAGGAGCAAGTTGAGCTAAGCACAACTAATGGATTACTGCTTGACAGAATGGATAGTTTGGTTGCGTTTCATCCGTATTTGCAACAATTCCGCTTTAAAATCGACCAGTTAAAAATTGACCGAAGGCTAAAAGCAGAGCAACTAAAGCCAGTGTTAAACCTAAAATATAACGCGCTCAATCAAGTGGTTGGAAACAATCCGTTTGCAGATTTATCCATTAACAATTACAATTGGGGATTGCAGTTTAGTATGCCAATTCCCTTACGAAAAGAGCGGGGTGCACTTAAGCTCGCTAAGATTAAAATTCAGGAAGCCGAGTTGGGGGTCATTGACCAACAAGCGCGAATAGGTTATAAAATTAATTCTGCAATTAACGACTGGGCTACATCGCGTGAGCAAACCACTTTGTATAGACAAACTGTTTCTGATTATGAGGGATTGTTAAGTGGTGAACGGCAAAAGTTTAGCGCTGGAGAAAGCTCTTTATTTATGGTTAACTCAAGAGAGTTGGGGTTTGTTAAAGCGCAAATCACCTACTTAGATTTACTTGCCGCTAATCAGAAAGCGATACTTAACGCGGAGTATGCTTTAGGTACTCTCTTTGTCGAGTAGTTCAGGGTTTTCTTAGCCTTAACAGGATGGTTCCTCTGAAGCCTTAAATTAGAAATGGCTCTTTCTTTTTTTCATAACTGAACCTTTTTGTAGTAGGATTGTTTTGATTGTAATAGTAATACTATCAATTATGCGTTTAATCCTATGAAACAGAATAACAATATCACAAATCTCCGAGTCGCTCTAGTTGCCATTCTGGTCTCATTATTTGCTATTCAAGTTTCAGCTCAAGGGCAGTTTAGCAATAGAGCAGAGGCATTAGAGCTCATTAACCTGGGCGATAATCACATGGCTTTTGCCAGCTGGCAAGAGGCGCTCTTTGCTTACGATAATGCCATTGCTGTTGACCCCAGTTTTGCCACCGCGTACATGAAGAAAGCCAGTATTCTGGCCAAAATAGGCAGGCGCCAAGAAGCGGTAAAGCTGTACGATAAAGCCATTCAGCTTAATCCGTATTCAGAATACGTTTATGATAGTCGGGCAAAACTGAAAATGCTTGCAATGGATTATAAAGGCGCGCTTGATGATTTAGACCAAGCGCTAGCAATTAATCCAGGCAACGAAAAAGTTCGGGATCATAAAGTTGATGATTTGATTGCCATGAAAGCGTATGAGCAGGCCATAGCGGAAATCGACACATTAATTAAGGCTGAGTATAAAGTAGGCTATGAGCTAGAACGAAAAGCTTTGATTCAAATGATGATGGACTCTACCAAAGCCTGCCAAGAAACGATAGAGAGGCTACTTGCCCTGAATGAAAATTCAGCAATGGCCTATGATTTACTTGGGCTTATTAGCCTAAAGAATGAGGATTACCCCTTGGCGTTGTCTCAGTTTACGAAGGCCATAGATATTGACCCTCAATTTGCCTTAGCATATTACAATCGTGGTGTTGCTTTTCGATACTTGAAAAACAACGATGCAGCCATGAGCGACTTTAATCAAGCGATTGAGATTCGCCAAAATCTTGCGCAGTTTTACTTTACCCGTGCACTTGCATCTAAGAAACAAGGAGCAATTGATGATGCGCTAGCCGATTATGATAAAGCACTGTTGCTAAACGACAATTTTAGTGCGGCATTTTATAATCGTGCGTACACCCTAAAATTGATGGGACAGTATAGCAGTGCGTTAAAAGATGTTGATGAGTTTCTGTTTACAGACCCAGAAAGCCCCAAAGCATGGAACTTGAAAGGGAACGCACATACCCTACAGAGTGATTACCTGAAAGCGATTGACAGCTACACACAGGCAATAAACGCCAATGCCCAATATGCCGAAGCTTTTTACAACCGAGGCTTGGTGCGCTTGATGAGTAATCGAATTCAAACAGGTTGCGAAGATCTTGAAGAAGCCCAGCGATTAGGCTATGACCGCGCTACGCTTAAAATACAAGCGTTCTGCGCTTACTAAAAACGAAAATGAAAACACCATGCGAAAATTAACACTCCTAATAATCCTTCTTACTTCGGCTACTTTTTTAAATGCCCAAAACGACACAACTCGAACGCTGTTTACCTCATTCAAACAAGCGGCAGTATCTCCCCTTTCGGTATATTATTTGAGGATAACGGAATCGGCTGATATTAAACAACTGAGCGAACTCTCAAAGCTGGAGAATTTAGAGTATTTAAGTTTAAAAGGCGATAGATTAAAGGTGCTGCCAAGGGAGATTTCGGGCCTCAAAAAACTGAAGGTGCTGGATTTAAGTGACAACGAATTCTCCACTTTGCCAGATGAGCTATCTCAGTTGGTTTCTCTGGAAGAAGTCTATCTGAACAAGGATTTGAAACTTGATTTTGACCAAGCCATTGGTGTGCTACGTAAGTTACCTAACCTGAAGGTTTTGCAACTTAACGATGTTCGGCTAAATGAACTTCCGGCAGGTATTTCTGAGCTCAGAAAACTCCAAGTTCTTACACTGAGAAACGATTCTTTGCTCAATATTCCAGAAAGTATTTCTAACCTCTCAGAATTGAAAATTCTGGATTTGGGGGGCAACCGTTTTAATAAACTTCCATCATCCATTGTTCGGCTTCAAAACCTTCAAGAACTTTACCTAGATCATGATAATGGACTTGATTTTAGAAGTGCTTTTATTCTTCTCGGAAATCTTCCTCGTCTCAGCATCCTTCATCTAGAAGCAAATAACCTTTCTGATTTACCTGAAACAATCAATGAGATTAAATCGCTCGAGAAACTATACCTCAATCAGAATGAACTTTCAATGGTAAACATCAAACGCAATCAACTTAAACGCTTGATGTTGGTTGACCTACATGAAAACACGGTGCCAGTTGGCACAATGGAGCATCTTGAAAGAACAGGCGTGAGAATTCGATTTTGAGAAGAATCAGATAAAAAAAGGTTGCTTCTTAACTTAAAGTATTGACCATGATATTGCTGCGTATTGTAAGTAAAAGTGAAGCCAAAATAGAGGAGATTGCCAAACTTCTTCTTACAGAAAAATTTGTCATCGATGTGAATATTAAGCGAGAAGCCCAACGCGTAGAGCTAGTAAACGATAGGCTTAAATACGCATCGGTTTTTGTTCTTACTGCAAAAACTAAGGCAACGTTGTTTGCTACAATAAATAAACGGCTAAATCTAGAATTTCCACAAAACCTACCGGAGATTTACGCGTTGCCTATTGTTGAAATGGACTGGAAGCAAGCAAACGTATTGCGTAAGGTTTAAAGTCCTTTGATTCGGATTGTTTAAGAAACCATGCCAGAACAGGTTAAAGCAATATTTTAAAAGTTTAAACAATTAAGGCTTGTTCTGGTTTTTCAAACAGACCCTAAAATTTGAGTTATTATGAAGCGTTTTGGAGCCGTACTTCTTCTGTTTTTTAGCCTACAAGGTTTAGCGCAAACTGGTGTTGTTAGCGGACGTATTTCTGATGCGATAAGTAACGAACCTGTACCATTTGCTAATGTGGTAATTCAGGGAACTACCAACGGAGCGTCTTCAGATTTGGATGGTAATTATGAGATTCTAAATCTCGTTCCGGGACTGTATAACGTTGAGGTTTCTTTTCTTGGTTACAAGAGCGCGGTAGAGTATGAGATTCAGGTTTTTAATAACAAGCCTGCTCAGGTAAACTTCAAGTTAGAAGAGGACACTAAAACGTTAGATGCCGTTGTGGTTAAGGCCAATCCTTTCGAAAAAAAGGAAGAGAGCCCAGTTTCTGTAAGGACAATAGGTGTGAGCGAAATTGAACGTAATCCAGGAGGAAATAGAGATATATCAAAAGCACTACAGTCTTTGCCGGGCGTTGCTAGTTCCGTGGCTTTCAGAAATGATTTAATCATCCGAGGTGGTGCTCCAAACGAGAATAGATTTTATCTCGATGGGATAGAGATTCCCAACATTAATCACTTTGCTACCCAAGGCTCATCTGGCGGCCCAAATGGTCTGATTAATGTGAATTTCATTCGTGAAGTTGAGTTCTTTTCTGGTGCATTTCCAGCTAATAGAGGAAACACGCTAAGTTCTGTTTTGAACTTCAAAATGAAGGACCCACGGAAGGACCGAATAGGTGGAAACTTTACGCTTGGGTCAAGCGATGCAGGAATTACAATTGAAGGCCCAATTGCAAAAGGGCACTCCTTCATGTTCTCCTACAGAAGGAGCTATTTGCAGTTCCTTTTCCAGCTCATTGGACTGCCATTTCTCCCAACGTATGACGACTTTCAACTTAAGTACAAGGCCAAGATTAATGACAAGAACGAGATAACTGTAATTGGTCTTGGGGCTATAGATCAGTTTAAACTGAATTTAGATGACGACCTAGATGAGGAACAAAAGCGGTTGGTTGCAGTTCTTCCGGTCAATAATCAGTGGAATTATGCGCTCGGTGTAAATTGGAAAAACTATCGTGAAACAGGGTATTCAGAATTGGTTGCAAGCAGAAACATGCTAAACAATGAAGCCTTTAAGTATGCAGACAATATTGAAGCAGATACCAATCTAATTCTCAACTATAAAAGCCAGGAAATTGAGAATAAACTTCGGTTTGAGAATAACTGGAGAAAGAAGGGGTGGAAGATAAACTATGGTGTATTGTATGAGTTTGCGAGATACAACAACTCAACTTTTTCAAAAATCAGCTTGCCAGACGGTTCTATCGGAACAGTAGATTTTAGCTCGGCAATTGATATTCATAAATGGGGTGCGTTTGGGCAAGTAAGTAGAACTTTTGCAGACGGACGCCTTCTTCTCTCGCTTGGAACAAGGGTTGATGGTAATAGCTATTCAAAGCAGATGGCGAAAACGTATGAGACGTTCTCTCCTCGGTTTTCCATCTCATATGCCATTAATGACCAATTTAACATTAGTGCAAATGTTGGGCGCTATTTTCAGCTTCCAACATACACTACAATGGGCTTTAGAAACAATGCTGGAACGCTTGTTAACAGGGAAAATGGGTTGAAATACATTGCTTCAAATCATGCAGTTCTGGGCGGTGAATTTGTTACTCAAACTGGCCTTAAAGTCTCTGTCGAAGGTTTTTTCAAATTCTGGGAAAATTACCCGTTCCTTGTTAGAGACAGTATCTCTTTGGCTAACCTTGGTGCCGATTTTGGGGTGATTGGAAATGCGGAAGTAAGATCAGATAATCTAGGAAGGGCGTACGGTGCCGAATTGCTGGTCCAGCAAAAACTCTGGAAAGGCTTCTACGGAATTTTGGCCTATACATTCGTAAGAAGTGAGTTTCAAGATTATAAAGGTGATTATGTTCCTTCTTCTTGGGATGCACAGCACCTAATCTCCCTAACTGGCGGGAAGAAATTCAAACGAAACTGGGAAGTGGGGGTGAGGTGGAGGTTCACAGGAGGTTCGCCATATACGCCTGCCGATGAAGAGACATCCGCAATTATTCCTGTTTGGGATTTGAACCGGGGAGCAATAAGAGACTTTTCTCAGCTTAATGGAGAGCGCTTGAAGCCTGCGCACTTTCTTGATTTAAGAGTAGATAAGAAATGGTTTTTCAAGAAATGGGCTCTCAACTTGTATTTAGATGTGCAAAATGTTTATGCCTTTAAAGCTCAGCAGGCTCCGGATTATGTTCTAAGAAGAGATGCGGACGGGAATGCGTTAATCGATCCGAATGATCCTTCGCGTTATCAGTTAGATAAATTACAAAGCACTACAGGAACGGTACTGCCTTCTTTTGGCATCATCATCGAGATTTAGGCTATTCTAAGCTCAGGTCTTTAACGAGTTTGAAAGGGACGCAAAGTTCCTTCAGCCCAGCATTTTAGGTGCTCAAAAGTTACCTTTCCGTCAGACTCTGAAAATCTGGGTTATGGGACATAATGATTTTATTGTTGCAATGGCCGTTTGCGCAAATACCTTGGGTGTTTTGTTGCTGCTATTAGCCCTATTCAAGTACGTTAGAGGTAAACGCTTTCTGTCCATAGCTTGTAAAGTAGCAGGTACTCTAATAGCTGTAGATGAGAAGGAAGATAAAAGGCCTGCTCCGGGCCTGAGTATGCATGGCGAATCAAAAATTGATACTGATGATCGCTTGGTTCATTATCGAACAATGATGTATAGGCCAATTGTGAGATATGAAGGACCTGATGGTAAACAATACGTGCTGAAAACGGGTTTTTCCAGTAGTAAATTCAAAGAACCAGGTGGTAGCGCAGTGGTTGTTTTTCAACCAAACACACCACAAGATGCGCAGATGCTGGAGTTCTTTTGGTTCTGGCCCCAACTTATTTCGGTGTTTGGGTTGGTGCTGCTTTTTATTGGAATCTGCACTTCGCTAATGCTTGCCTTGGTTTAATAACCTGTTGCGCCAGCTTTGTGTGAGAGAGTAAGCTGATTTCAGCAATAAGATCATCGTTATTTTCGTGTTCAACAACCAACCCTAAAAAGCACACCATGAAAGAAGTTTTTAGCAGCGTATTGTTCTGCTTATGTGTTACTGCATCAATGGCTCAAGCTCCCGTTTTTCAATGGGTAAAAGATATCGCCATTACAGGAGCCAACCTGTCGCAGTCAAGTTGTGAGTCGATGAAAGTTGATGCCCAAGGCAATGTCATTTCCGTGGGTTACTTCAAAGGCAACTCCGATTTTGACCCAGACCCCACCTTTGGGGTAAATGCCTATTTAAATGCTGATGGAGTTCAAGCAGGTTTCATTCTAAAATTAGATTCGGATGGTGATTTTCTTTGGGCACATAAAGTTGGTGCTGCGGGCGGAAATTGCAGAGTTAACGCTGTAGCCTTAGACAATTCTGGCAACATTTATTGTACAGGATTTTTTCAGTCAACCGTAGATTTTGACCCAGGAGTTGGCACCGCTGAACTAACACCTGTTGGTAGTGCAGATGCATTTGTTCTTAAGCTAAACGCAGACGGCACTTTTGGCTGGGTTAAGCAAATTGGAGGTTCTGATGTTCAATTTGGTTGGAGCATTGCTGTTGCAACAACTGGCGACATTACTTTGGCGGGCAACTTCTTCGGCACGGCCGATTTTGACCCAAGCGCCAACGTATCGAACATGACTTCGCTGGGTTATGCAGATATTTTCATCAGCAAATTA
>JBMYXX010000003.1:0-40105 GCA_049608805.1 Flavobacteriales bacterium
GGATAAAGCGGGATTCAAGCAAAGCTTGCTAACCATTGCTTACGTAGGCGTTTTTGTTGCGCTCTTTTTGTTTTTCATTCGGCCTTTCGGAATAGAAGGTTCTTGGGCAGATTTGGCCGTAGCTTCTGTTGGGTTTGGTGCGGTAACCATCGCTTTTGGTTGGGTTTTCGAAGCTGTTTCTCGCTATGCGTTGAAGATTCAAACACATGGCCCTAAATGGACGCTCGGCAAATGGATGATTATGTCAATCGTTTTGGTGGTGTGGATAGCGTTTGGGAATTACCTGTTCGTGAATTTCCTATCTGGGTGGAACGCGGTTGGCTATTTCAATTTCATCAGAATGATTGGGTACACATCGCTCATCGGAATATTTCCCGTTGCATTGTCGGGCTTAGTTGTTCAAATGCGTGCCGAAAAGGCGAATGAAATAGACGCGCAATCTTTGGATAGTAGGTTGCAAGAACCGCCATCAACTAACTCAAAGCAAATCAGACTAACAGATTCCGCAGGGAAAGAACTGAAGTTAAACTCGGAACAAATTCGGTATGCAGAAGCCATGCAGAATTACGTTACGGTTTGGTTTGTTGAGGGCAACGAAATGAAAAAGGAAACGCTGCGAGCAACGGTTTCTTCCATTGAAGAACAACTGTCTGATTGTTCTGTAATTCGCTGTCATCGGTCGTATTTGGTAAACGTAAATACTGTTGAGAAAGTGAGCGGAAACGCTCAGGGTTTACGTTTAAAATTGAGCGCAGTTTCTGAGTTTGAAGTACCTGTTTCTCGTTCTTATATTGATGAAATAAGAAGATTTATGGATTGATGTTTAGCCCTGCCGATTGCCGTTTGTCCCAAAGGTTTGATATCCGTCACTAAGCTTTGTAATCCGTCCCTTTTGTTCTTGATGTGGCCGTAGTTGACCATAGGTTTGAGCCGAAATCAAAACTCAACCACTATGGAAATCATCGCTAAAACATTGCTCTTTTTACATGTGTCTTTCGGGTTTGCCAGCCTTGTGCTTTTCTGGCTTCCTGTGTTCTTAAAGAAAGGAGGGAAGGGGCACGTCATTACAGGAAAGCTTTATGTCATTGCCATGTGGATTGTTGTAACAACAGCAGCGTTACTAAGCGTGAAGAATGTCCTTATCGGTAAGTATTTCATGGCGGCTTTTCTTGGGTTTATATCGCTGATTACTGCAAACCCACTTTGGTATGGTATGGCAATACTTAAGAAGGAAAAAGGCGAAACATGCCGGAAGGGTAGACTGTTGTTCGAGTCGCTAATACTCGTTTACAGCATCGGGCTGCTTGGTTCTGGATTGTATGATGTGTGGCTGGACAATAACCCCAATGTGTTGCAGTTCATCTTCGGTGGACTTGGGCTAACGGCCATTCCGACCATTCTTCAACTTCGCAAAACAGATTCGGAAAAACCCGATCGAATAAAAGAACACATGGTCGGTCTGCTTACGAGCGGCATTGCTGCTTACTCAGCCTTTTTTGTATTTGGAGCTTATACATGGGTAGATAAATTCTTGCCAGGTATGTGGGGAATTATTCCATGGGTTGCCCCAGGTGTTTTAGGCGGATTTGGAATTACGTTTGGTGTGAAATATTTCCGCAAGAAGGGAATGATTAAAACCCAAGCTTAAATCTCATTCAATTTCGTGAGATTGGTTTTGTGAACTGGCCGTTGTGAAGAATCGTGGTTGCCAAGAATTAGAATCGAAAACGTCTCTTCAGAATCGATATTAAATATTCGGTTTGAGTTTAGGAAATCGTAGCGTGAGCAAATTCTGTTTTGGTCAGATAGGCGTTTTACAAGTTGCTTGTTAACCGAATCGGAAAGGGTAGAGCCTTTTAAAACCAGTCCAACCGTTCCTCTTTCCGAGCACAAACTATTGCATAGTTCGGTGAAAAGCACGTTGGTGTGCAGTCCACCATTCGTTGAGTTTTGAAAACGTGAATCTTCGTAAATTGAATCAACCGCTAAGTCCGTTGCTTCTTCGTGTTCTAACAACCAGTCGAATAACAAAGGATGAGAGGTTTCCAGTTTGCCCAGAACTGTTTCAAGTTCTTGTTGAGATTGAATTTCGTTCACTTTTGGCAAAACAATATGGCAGAAGAAACCTAAGTCAAAACCAACTTCTCCCCAAGGCGGATTGCCAATAATCACATCACATTTCGGAATGTGATTTGGTTCTATTGCCAAACCATTGTGGTAATAAAACTCATGACCAAAATCGAAGTCTGGGTAGCCACTGTTTGGAGCAATAAGTGGATTGCCTAAAACAAAGCTTTCGTTCAATCCTGAATACAAATTCATATTCCCAATAGCTTCCAATACTTGAAGCTTGGCAATTTCAAGCGATAGTGAATCAGCTTCAATGGCGTAGAAATTCAGTGCAATCTTTTTTAGCTCTTGCTTGGAGAAAGTTAGATGCGTTTTGTAGTAACGAAGAATGGATAAAAGAAAACTTCCTGTTCCGCAGGAATAGTCTGCAAATGAAGTACCTAGGAACAAACCGTGCACGCGCTGAACTTGTGATTCAGTTTTGTTTGATGAAGAAAACTTAGGAATTCCAGTGTTACTCTCAACGTAGTTGTCGAGCGTAAACTGCACGATTTTATCGGCCAATTCATCTGGCGTGTAGAACGAACCGATTGAATCTAAATTCTCGGCATCAGCTACCAGTTTTCCGTCTGCGATTGGGAATTCCATCAGCAACATCATCTCATACAAATGAGATAGATTAGCTCTAATGAACTCTTGCTTAGTAAACCAAGTTTTGAACTGGTTTAGAGCTTCTTCTTCAACATCTGTAAGCTCGTTTAAAACCTGAGCAAACAAAGATGCTTTGGGTAAATCATCACCAAAAACAATCCCCAAAACACCTGCCTGCAACCGATAGATTGAGTTGTAGTATGCTGTAGGGTTCGCTATTGCGTTGTCCCTAATCTCGGTTTGGCGAGAAACAACATCAAGGATAACCTCCGAGATTTTATGGCAAATACTGTTGAGCATGAAGCTGCCAAGTTATAACTCAGGAGGTTATGGATTCAGTTCCGTCTATCTTTTAGCTTTGCAAGCCACAATTGAATAATAATGAGCGAAGCAATAGACCAGGGAGGAGTAGCTATTTCAGTAGATGAACGTGGTGTGGCCACCATCGAATTTCATCATCCATTAAGTAACTCTTTACCAGGTAAGGTCTTGCGGAAATTGGCGCAGACTATTGAAGATGCTGGTAAGGACGAAAACGTAAAAGTTATACTGATGAAAAGTGCTGGAGAACGCGCTTTTTGTGCTGGAGCTTCGTTTGATGAGTTGGTTTCTATCGATGATTTAGAAACAGGAAAAGTGTTCTTCTCAGGATTTGCTGGGGTGATTAACGCCATCCGCAAAGCGCCAAAGTTTGTGCTCTGCAGAGTGCAGGGAAAAGCCGTTGGGGGTGGAGTAGGACTTGCTTCTGCGGCAGATTACACTTTCGGGACAAAACACGCTGCTGTAAAGCTAAGTGAGCTCGCTATTGGAATTGGCCCATTTGTAGTTGGACCTGTAGTAGAAAAGAAGATTGGTAATTCAGCATTTTCTCAAATGACCATTGATGCCACAACTTGGTATTCGGCAGAGTGGGCGAGAGAAAAAGGTATGTACACTTCTATTCACGATTCGGCCGAGGAAATGGATACTGCCATTAACGCCTTGCTTGAAAAGCTTTCCAAAAGCAATCCAGAAGCTATGGCACTTTTAAAAGGTGTTTTTTGGGAAGGAACAGAGCATTGGGATACTTTGCTTTCTGATAGAGCAGAGTTAAGTGGCAAATTGGTGCTGTCTGATTTTACCAGAAATGCAATCTCCAAGTTCAAGAAAGGGGAGCGGTAGTTGGGGTTAATTTGAAATGGAGCTACCAGAGTTTGACATGACGGGCGAATTCCACTTGGTCAAGGAAGGGGGAAGACGCAACCCTCTCAAAAATGGACATTGGTGCCACTCAAATGCAAAAGGAGTTGAACGACAAGACTCCTGCGGCATCTTTTTTAACGACCGAGAAGTGCTAAACCTTGGTGAAACCTGCTCGGCTGGCTGGAAGTTCTTATTTCGTAACTCGGACGGCTTTGAAATCCAAGTCGCGACTGGACAAGTGTTTGAAGTAAATGAAGGCGCGACAAAAATTGGAGAGTTTAAGGTAGTTGAAGTGCTGAATGAAAAAATAAAGAAAAACTAACCCCAACAACCGTTAGCTAGAAAATTAGAATAGTTGTCGTAAACCTGCGAGGTTTCGAAAACCTCACAGGTTTAAGTTTGGCTTCTCTTATCCTACAACTGAACGTCTTTCTGCGTTTCTATTGGTGCAGGAATTTCCTTTGGGTCATCGCCAATCATTTCCCGAATATCAATTTCAATTCCTCTAGACATGGTTGTAATTGGAATGTCATTGCTATTTCCTTCAAACGGATTTTCAGTGTTTTCGCCAATGCGCTCCATGGTGTGGAAAATCCAAGAAACAATAACCGTAAACGGAACTGTAAACCAGATAAAATACTTCCCTACAAATTCTACAACCTGATGAACAGGGCTTGAATGAACCAACATGTGTGCGTGAATAGCTTTCATAACCTCAAAGCCAATCTTCTCAAATTCGTGCATCATTCCTAGAGGCAAGAGGAAAATGAAAATCCAAACGAAATAGTAATTCAGCGTTGCAAACTGACGTGGATATGGGAAGTTCTTAATTCGCTCTACTTTACCCTGTAGCGTGAAAAACTCTGTAAGCATTGCCTGCATTTCCATATGTCGGAAATCTTCAATCAACCCATCTTCCAAGAGCCTTTTAAGGTGTGCAGATTGCAGGTTAAGACACGCACCTTGTTTGTTTGTTTTGCTCAGAATCTCTTCCATTTCGGCCTTAGATACATAGCCTTGGAGCTCTTCTTCTAACGAGTATTTAAACTCTCGTATTTCTAATTGAGACAAGTACTCTTGGTCAGCTTTATCCATTTTACTGAACTCCCAAGATTTGTGCTGTCTGAGCGCATGTCTTAGGCTTGTCATCCAAGCTACATGCCGTAGCACCATTTCTTTTCTAATGCTAAACAACTCGGCATCAGTTAAGACAGTTTTTGCATGCTGATTAGAAATGAAATCGTTTAACATTAACGTAAACGACCGCGAGCCATTTACAATGCCTCCATAAATTTTACGCGCTTCCCATAACCTATCGTAAGAAGCGTTGTTTTTAAAACTGACAATAAAGGCCACAGCAGTACCCACAACGCCAATCGGCAACCAAGGAAGGTGAAGCCAGTAAAATCCTAATCCTTTGAAAAGAAACACTGGAATGGCCCCAATAATGATGAATTTGTAAAGGTCCCTGCGGGTCCACATCATCATCCCTGTAAAGGGAAATTTTCTCTGTACGTACATCGATGGTATTGTTTAAGCGTGTTTCACAAACCTACGTATCTGCAAGATTGTTTTGCAAATAACTTATCAGGCGATTGGGGAATTAGCAAATAGGTTCTTCGGCTACGTAAACTCCGCTCTGGATGATAGCTCAAAGCTCATTCCTCCAATTTGCCAACTCCATCAACTTTATCAACTTTGTCAGCCCATGATAAAAGCGAAGAAAGGTGCTGTTTCTGTTGATGTCTTAAAAAAGGCCTACCGTCTTATGTGCACGGCTAAGGCCATGACTACGCTTTATGAGGAGAATGCCAAAGTCACGAGCAAGTACGTACACGCTACTTCTCGTGGACATGAAGCTGTTCAGATAGCCCTCGGATTACAACTCAAACCACAAGATTTTGTAGCGCCTTACTATCGTGATGATTCGATTCTGCTTTCCATTGGAATGCAGCCACATGAGTTGATGTTGCAGTTGCTCGCTAAACGCGATGACCCTTTCTCTGGTGGAAGAACGTATTACAGTCATCCAAGTCTCAATAGAGACGGCATGCCAAAGATTCCGCATCAGAGTTCAGCAACAGGTATGCAAGCCATTCCAACAACAGGAATTGCCATGGGTGTGCAGTACCGAGAGTTGATGGGTCTGGATGCCGATAAGGACGATAAACCAGTTGTGGTTTGCTCTATTGGAGATGCTGCTGTAACGGAAGGCGAAGTAGCTGAAGCATTGCAAATGGCAGTGCTCAAACAATTGCCAATACTTTACTTGGTTCAGGATAACGAATGGGACATTTCTGCAAGCGCAGAAGAGATTCGTGCTATGGATGCGAGTGAGTACGCTAAAGGATTTAAAGGACTTGAGGTTCAGTCGATTAATGGCTCTGACTTTGCGGAATCATTTAATGTAATTGAGAAAGCGGTTAAGACCATTCGAAAAGAGCGAAGACCGATGATGGTACACGCTAAAGTGCCGTTGTTAAACCACCATACATCTGGGGTTCGGATGGATTTTTACCGTACCGATGAAGACCTCGCGGAGCATGGAAAACGTGACCCATATCCTGTATTGAGAAAGCAATGCCTTGATGCGGAAATTGCGGAAGCAGAATTGCTTGCCATTGAGTCGGAAACCAGAGACATGGTTCAGGCAGAATACGAGAAAGCATTGACGTTTGAAGACCCTCGTCCAGAGGATTTATTCGACCATGTGTATGCTCCAACGCCAATTACTGAAGAGCTTGGAGAACGAGCTCCCGAAGGGAAAGAACCAACCGTAATGGTTGATAGTGCCTTGTTTGCAATTCGTGAATTGATGGCCAAACACCCAGAGTGTTTGCTTTACGGGCAAGATGTAGGAAGAAGGCTGGGAGGCGTGTTTAGAGAGGCAGCAACTTTGGCTGAAACGTATGGAGACCATCGTGTATTCAACACGCCAATTCAAGAAGCATTTATAATTGGAAGTACGGTTGGAATGAGTGCCGCTGGATTAAAGCCAATTGTGGAAGTTCAGTTTGCCGATTACATCTGGCCAGGTTTGAATCAGCTGTTTACGGAAGTAAGTCGTTCTTGCTATTTGAGTAATGGTAAATGGCCTGTAGGATGCATTCTTAGAGTACCAATTGGTGCGTATGGTAGCGGAGGTCCGTATCACTCATCAAGCGTTGAAAGCGTGCTTTGCAATATTAAAGGCATCAAAGTAGCCTATCCATCTACAGGTGCCGACCTCAAAGGGTTGATGAAAGCTGCGTATTACGACCCGAATCCAGTAGTAATGCTTGAGCATAAGGGCTTGTATTGGAGTAAGATTAAAGGCACCGAAGGAGCCAGAACCATTGAGCCAAGCGAAGATTACGTGCTTCCTTTTGGGAAAGGACGTGTCGCCCTAGAAGCTGATTCTGATAAGGTTGGAAATGGCGAGAGCGTTTGCGTGATTACCTATGGACGAGGAGTTTATTGGAGTCAGAATGCAGCTAAGCAGTTTAAAGGACAAGTGGAGGTGATTGACCTAAGAACACTTCAACCGTTAGATACCGAACTCATTTACGCTACTGTTAAAAAGCATGGCAAATGTGTGGTTGTAACGGAAGAACCTGTTTCTAACTCATTTGCGCAGAGTATTGCAGCGCGTATTTCAGATAACTGTTTCGAAGCTTTGGATGCTCCCGTAAAAGTTGTTGGTTCAGAAGACATGCCTGCAATTCCGCTTAACTCTATCCTGGAAGAAACCATGATTCCAAGTAAGGAACGAGTGGGAGAGGCTATTCAGTTTTTGTTGGATTACTGATAATAGCCTTCCAGCAAATTAAGAACTGCGGGATTCACTTTTCGACACTGGGAAGTGTCCAAATCAAACCTATTGAAAAGTGGTGTTGTCCACCAATCTTCTCGGGTGCCTTGAGCAAAGCAAACTCAATTCCTTGTTGATTGACAACGCCACCTGAAATGTAATACTCATCTGAGCCTGGTATGGTGTTGTTTTGATAAGTAAGAAAGTTTGAGGTTTCTCCTTCTTCCAGAGAAGGTTTCCCGAAAATGTATTGAAAGCCGTATTTGAACGAAAGCCACATCCAAGGAGCTAACGGAATTCTGTGGTTTATGCCTGTAGTCAAGCCAGCGTTTAGACTCTGCCTTAATGGTAAATTGTGTTCAATATCTACATTGGTGAATACCTGGTCAATATTCAGCTTGCCCGATGTAATTACATTTAATTGTGGGCCAATTTCAAACGTTACGTTACCTCTTGGACCAAACCTATGAGTATAACTAATCAATAAGTCAACTGAAACGGGGACAATGTTGATCGTAGCGTTGTATGCGTTTGTGGAGAGCCCCAACATATCAAGTTGTTCAGAGTCTTTTTTTATCCCAAATGACTGAAACCCTGTTCCAACACCAAGGCTAATGCCAATGCGCCTTCTTAAGAATGCATAGCGCGAAGAGAGTCGATTGTAGCTACCTGGAGCTGCGCCAAAGGTCATGTCTTCGCTCAAACCCGTGTGGAAGGTGAACTCAAAGCCTCGATTCTGGTCTAGCTTTTTACTTGGTTTTAAATCTTGGCTAAAACCTTCATTGGACAACGAAATTGAGAGCAGGATAATCAGCCCGAATACCGTAAGATTTTTCATAGGGGAAAGGGTTGACGCTTGCTGAGAATCATGAAGCCGGTTTCTTTGAATTACTAAAGACCGCCACATCAGGTATTCCCTTGCGGTTTTTGATTACTTGAATTGGGTCTCCTAACTGCTTTTCTAGCACAGAGCAATGCACAGGATGCACGTAAACCAAGAAAAGCGGCCGGGAACGATTAAAAGCCGGTTTAACCTTCTTCATCAACCCAGCAACAGCTTCTTCATCAAACGGGTTAAAGAGATAAATCACGTCAACCTCATCTGCAATGTCGTATTGCAAAGCATCTCCAGCAACCAAGTCAAAACTGGTGGACGGAAACTTGTCTTTAACTGTTTCTATGTTTTGCTGGGCAATGACATTCAGCTCTGCCGCATACTCTACACCAATTACTTTTTTAAAGCCAGCTTCTGCGGCTAGAATGATTGCTCGGCCTTTCCCAGAACCAATATCTAGGAATACTTTATCTCCAAAATTGAACGGTAAAGCATTCATGGCACGTTCAAAAATAACCGAACTAGAAGGCTGATATAAATGACCTCCCATCTTTGAATCGGCCTCAATAGATAGTTCATCTGGTGCGTGGGCACCAAAGGTTTGAATGCCTAATTCGCGTTCTTTTTGCCATTCTTTTAAACCCATAGAGCAAGTGTTGCTAAAACCACGGTGCTTTATTGAATAAAGCAGGTGTTCTAACCACAGAAATTTGCCCTTGTGCTTAAAGTCCATTGCTTCAAAGTTAGAAGGATAACCGTCTTATACAGAGATTGGCAAACAAGTCTTTTGAACCAAAATTGCTAATATTGTAAGAGTAAGTGTTAATCTGACACTAAGTAAAATCTCCATGAAAACACGACTGCTTTTAGTTCTATTCGTTCTTCCATTAGTAGGTTTCTCCCAAGTACCGTGCAGTGTTTCGCTAGGTGAGGATATTGTTCAGTGCAACGGAAATCCAGTAACGCTTTCCGCTGTAAGCATGGGAACTGCATCTGAAGATTCGTTACGAATTGTCTATGATGCAAGCCAAGGTACCACAGGGTTAGTTGGCGCTTCTGAAGTCTATCTTCATTCAGGGATTCAAACCGTGCCGTTCGGAGGTTGGGAATATGTTATTGGAAATTGGGGTTTTGATGATGGTCTTGGAGAGATGACATCGCTTGGCAACGACATGTGGTCAATCACAATTCATGTTGAGGATTATTACGCTTATCCTGGTGGAACCAACGTTATTGGTCTTTGGATGGTTTTTAGAAATGGTGATGGCACCCAAACGGGTAAGGATGATACCGATAACGACATCTACATTGAGACATCGAACAACAACACGAGTACATTTTCTGGTGTAACTGGAACCGATATTCTTGGTTCGGATGGAAGCTATTTTTGGGGTAATGCTGAAACAACACAGAGCATCACAGTTTCGCAGACTGGGACTTATTCGGTAACCTTTACAGACGGTGTTGGCTGTACGAGTTCTGATGATATTTATGTAGAGTTTGGCTCTGGAAACGTATCCGTAAACCTAGGAGCAGACACGGTAATCTGCAATGGCGAAATTATTACGTTAGATGCTGGCGCTGGATTTTCTTCTTACGATTGGAGCACCATGGAAACGAGTCAGACATTAGACGTGAGCACTCCTGGAGATTACTCGGTTACAGTAACAGACGCTTCTGGTTGTACGGGCATCGACCTGATAAACATTCAGACTGGCGCATCTCCGTTGGCAGATTTCTCTTACGAATCTATAACTGGAACAACCGTAGAATTTACGGAAACAGGAATTGCAGGAACCACCATTCTTTGGGATTTTGATGGAGACGGAAACGTTGATGAAACTACAGCAGCTGGCGCATCTGTTCAGTACGATTTTGGTGCCGAAAGTGTTTTTGGCGTTACCATGATTTCCGAAAATGGTTGTGGTTCTGATACTGCCACGCAAAACGTTTTGGTGCAAGATGTAGGTGTTGAAGAATTGAAAGCTGAAATTGGTTTTAACGTGTATCCTAATCCTGCTAAAGACAGATTGGTTGTTGCCATTACAAACGCAACGGTTACGGTTAATTCAGTTCAAATCTTGGATTTACAAGGCCGGAAGGTGAATGAGATTTCCACGTTTTCAAATTCAACAATCATCAACATTAACAAACTGCCAAAAGGATTCTACGTCTTACAAGTAGCTACTTCAAAAGGCATTATTAATCAACGCATTTTAAAACAATAACTATGAAGAAACTGATACTTAGCTGTGCCCTTGTTGGAGGTGCTTTCGCGCTGCAAGCGCAAACAGAAATTACCATTACACTAGACACAAAAGACTTGTTTAATGTTGATTGCAACTTGCTTGGCGATGGTGCTGGCGGACCTGCTCAGGTAAACAAGGTTTATATGCACTCTGGTGCGTGTTCTGAGAACCGTGGTAGCAACATGAGCCAGTCGGCAGAAGATTATTGTGCTGATCAAATTGTGCCGTTTGCATCTGATGTTTGGCAGCATGTAGTAGGTAATTGGGGTGCTGCTCCGCAGGATGATGGCGTTGGTGAAATGACGCATGAAGGCGATGGAATTTACTCCAAAACCTTCATCATGGAAGACTATTACAGCGATCCTAATATTGTGAGTACGGAAACGAACTCAACAGGAACAACCGCTTCTGCACCGCTTGATCCGAACAATCCGGTTTACCTGCTTGGTTTGGTTTTTAGAAATGAAGATGGAACCGCTTCTGGCCGCGATCAGCAAGGTTGCCAAGACATTTTTGTAATTAACGTTCAGGGAAATCCTACCGTTATCAATTCAACAGATAATTCGGCTGCAGACTTTGTAACGTTTGAGAAAAACTCTGTTGGTATTGAAGACCGAAGTATAGCCTACGACTTGTTTGTTGGTCCTAACCCAGCAACAGACCAAGGCTTGGTTAGAATTAGTGTTTTGGATGATGTGAAAGACGCAACCTTCAGCATTACAAACACAATAGGGCAGCAAGTTTACACGCAAGCTGCGCCACTAAAAGTGGGCAAGAATGTTCTTCCGTTTAATGTAAGTGAGCTTAGAAACGGCATTTACATTGTAAACATTTCAAGTTCAAAAGGACTTTTAATGCAAGAAAGACTAATTGTAAATCATTGATTTTTAGCCACTCGGCACTATGAAAAACCTCATTTCCATTCTGTTCTTTTCACTACTTGCTAGCGCGAGTTTTGCGCAAGTTGTAAGCACCGATATTGCTTACATAACTGTTGAAGATTCTGTCACACTTACGTTCAACAGTAACGAAGGAAATGCGGCACTTTCAGGCACAAACCCAGTTTACATTCATACGGGTTTAATAAAAGACAATAGCGATTACAGCGGAGATTGGAAGCGCCAAGTTGGGCTTTGGGGAGAAACCGAATCTTACCAGTTAATGACCAGCCAAGGAAGCGGTATTCATTCGAAGGGAATTAATATCGAAGACTTCTATGGTACTGGAACTTGGGATGGCGTTCGTGCCCTAGCCATGGTTTTTAGAAATGCTGATGGAAGCACAGTTGGTCAAAATGCCGATGGAAGTGATATTCTGATTCCAGTTTTTGAAACCACAACAGAATTGGAGGCGGTAATTATGGATCCAATTGTTGCTGGGAAATTGGTTGAACAAAATGATGGATTAATCTTTGAAGTACGTTCAAACAATCCTTCAAGTCTTATTAATCTGTATCAGGATGGAGCATTAATTGGCCAAAATTTAGGCGATGCAGCTTCGGCTAGTGTTTCTACAGCAACGGCCGGTAAATCTTACTTGAGTTACACGGTAGAGCAGGGCGGTAATACCATTGAAGACAGCACCTATTTCGTAGTTACAACAGCACCAACGATTTTGGATGTTCCTGCGGGAATTGAACCTGGAATTACCGTTGTTGATGATAATACAGTTACGCTTTGCCTTTGGGCTCCGTTTAAGGAGAATGTCTATTACATAGGCGATCAAACTAATTGGGAAGTTGACCCTGCTTACCAGATGAATAAATCGGTAGATGGAGAGCGTTACTGGATTACGTTAACTGGAATCACTCCTCAAACTGAATACAGATTTCAGTATTTGGTGGATGGCATGTTTAAAATTGCCGACCCTTACTCTTACAAGATTTTGGAGGAACAAAGCGATGCCGGAATCAATCCAAACATCTACCCGAATCTTATTGACTACCCAGACGAAACACACGGAAATGTGTCTGTTTTTGAAACTGATATGGTTGAATACGAGTGGCAAACTACTGGATACCAACGTCCAGCAAAGGAGGACTTAATTATCTACGAACTACTTATTCGAGATTTCTCTTTCCGTAAGAGTTTTACGTCTGTAATTGACTCACTTCCGTATTTGAAAAAGCTTGGCATTAACGCCATTCAGCTAATGCCAATTATAGAGTTTGAAGGCAACGATTCTTGGGGATACAACCCAATTTTCTTCACGGCAGTAGATAAGAAATACGGACCTGCCAATAGACTTAAAGAATTGATTGATGCTTGCCATGCAGAAGGCATTGCAATCATTTTAGACATTGTACCAAATCATGCATTTGGTAGAAACCCGTATGTAAAAATGTATTGGGATGCAGGTTTGCAACGGCCAGCTTGGAACAGTCCATATTTCAATCCCGTTGCCACGCACCCGTTTAGTGTTGGGTACGATTTTAACCACGAGAGCCAGTATGTACGGCAGATGTTTCACAGAATATTCAAGTATTGGATTGAAGAGTTCAATATTGATGGATACCGAGTTGACCTTTCGAAAGGACTGACACAGACCAACAGTGGTAATGATATTGGTGCTTGGACAAACTACGATCAAAGTAGGGTAAATATCATCTTCGATTATGCAAATACCGTTTGGTCGTATTCGCCAGACTTCCATATGATTTTAGAGCACTTGGGCGACAACGGAGAAGAAACTGCCTTAGCAAATGGCAACATCATGCTTTGGAGCAAGGCTCAGGAGCAATTTAAACAGGCAACAATGGGTTATCAGTCTAGTTCTAACTGGGGTTGGCAAATGAGTTACCAAGACAAAGGTTGGAACCTTCCGAGAGCCATTGGCTACATGGAAAGCCATGATGAGGATAGACTGATGTTTGAAAACGTGACATACGGAAATGGTACAAACCCTGACCACAATGCGGCAGATACAACCACAGCGCTTTATAGAATGCAAGCAGCTGCGGCTATGTTTACACTTGTTCCTGGCCCAAAAATGATTTGGCAGTTTGGTGAGTTGGGCTACGATGTTTCTATTTTTTGGCCATCAGGTTTAGACCTTTCTAGAACGGCCGCAAAACCAATCCGTTGGAACTATTTCTGGGAAGAAGCACGCCAAGATTTATACCGTGCTTGGGGCGCCATTAACACGCTAAAACACATGCAACCGGTTTATTCTGTTACCGATTTCGGGATGGATTTAGATGGAACAGGTAAGCGTATGTGGCTTACTCATCCTGATATGAAAACCAGCGTTACCGCAAACTTTGATGTAGTGGGTTTTTCAATGACACCAGACTTTCATCAAACAGGAACTTGGTATAATTACATGACTGGAGAGCCACTTCAGGTTGACCAAACCAACATGGAGTTGTTTTACGAGCCAGGTCAGTATTACATTTTTACCGATCAGCCGTTGCCAGTTCCAAATCTTGATTTTGTACCAGAACCGGGAGACCCAGATGGAATTGCTGAGAACGATCCGTTAAACACGCGGGTTTATCCAAATCCAACCACCGGGAATACGTTTATCGAATACGATTTAGGAACCGATAGAGCGCGTTCTATTGAGATTTGGGATATAACCGGAAGACCAGTAAAACGATTCACAGAAAATCTAAGCAGGGTTGGTTTAAACCGCGTTATGTGGGATGGAACCGATGAAAGTGGAAGCCACGTTTCAAATGGCCAATACATCATCACCATTACTACGGATAACTACCGAAGTTCTAAGATGGTTGTAGTGCAGAGATAGCTTTTGATAGGCTAGATTACTTGCCACAATTAGCTCTTCCGCTCCAACAGCACAACGCTTTCTACGTGGTGCGTGTGCGGGAACATATCTACCGGACGAGCCTTTTTTACTTCGTAGTTCTCGCTAAGCAATTGTACATCGCGTGCTTGTGTAGCAGGATTACAACTCACATAGACGATTCGTTCAGGTAAAAGCTCGTTTAAACGTGCTATTACATCAGCATGCATTCCTGCTCGTGGTGGGTCGGTAATCACAACATCAGGTTTGCCTTCTTTCTCTATCAATTCTTTGGTGAATACATCCTTCATATCGCCAGCGTAGAACGAAGTGTTCTCGATGCCATTCAATTCAGCATTCAGCTTGGCATCAACAATTGCTGGTTCTACGTATTCAATACCCACAACTTTTTTGGCTTGCTTGGCCACAAACTGAGCAATGGTTCCCGTTCCCGTGTATAGGTCGTAAACCACTTCATCACCAGTTAATCCAGCAAAATCGCGCGTAATCTTGTACAGTTCATACGCCTGCGGACCGTTGGTTTGGTAGAACGATTTCGGCCCAACACGGAACTTCAATCCTTCCATTTCTTCCATGATAAAGTCGTTGCCAGAATGAACCTGAATGTCTAGGTCGGAAATCGTATCGTTTGGTTTATCGTTAATCACGTATAGCACAGAAGTTAGCTGTGGAAACCCAGCAACCAACGTATCTAAAATCAACTTGATGTCATTCGGGCGGTCTTCAGCTACGCTTAGAATAACCATCCACTCGTTGGTCATTGTGCTACGCACGATTAGGTTTCGCAAAAAGCCCGTTTGCTCGTTTAGGTTGTAATAAGAGAAATCGTTTGCCAAAGCAACCTCTCTAACCTTGTTTCTGATACCATTACTCGGCTCAGCCATCAAATGACATTCCTCCACATCAAGCACCTTATCCCAACGACCTGGAACATGAAATCCCAGTGATGGAATATTATCAAAATCTTTTCCGCTAGCCACTTGCTCGGCTGTTAGCCATTGCCTGTGCGAAAAGCTGAATTCCAACTTGTTACGGTAATTGAAAATCTCGGCAGAACCCAAAATTGGCTCAAATGCGTTAACCTCAACTTTACCGATGCGTTGCAGCGCATCGTAAACCTGCTTCTGCTTAAACTCAAGTTGTTTTTCGTAGCTCAGGTTTTGCCATTTGCAACCACCGCAAACACCGAAATATTTGCATTTCGCTTCAATCCGAATAGGGGAGAACTCCTTAATCTTCTGCACATAACCTTCTGCGTAGTTTTTGCGCTTGCGTTTAATCTGAATGTCGCACACATCGCCAGGCACTACGCCTTTCACAAAAACCACCATATCATTTACCCGCGCAAGGGCCTGACCCTTATCCGCAATATCAAGAATGGTTACATCTTCCAGTATCGGCTTTTTCCGCTTTCTTCCCATGGCGCAAAAGTATGAGAACTGACGCACGTAATTGCCAACGGAAATTATTGTAATCGTTTGGTTGAAAGCCGCAAATTTATTCTCGTGTGGAGCGCGGTTCTGGCTGATTTATTCTTTAAACCAGCAAGGTTGTAGTCTCCAGTTTGTTGTAGATTAAGTACAATAATGTGGTAGCTTTGAATTGAATAGAAAACAACCTCTTAAATCATGAGAAAAATATACTTCAGCACGATTGCCGCTTTTATCGCAATTAGTGTTAACGCGCAAAACCCTACAATAACGTTTAGTTCAGATAATATTTGTGCGGGAGAGACTATAACAGCAACAGTAACAGGTGCCGAAACGAGCCTTGCTAGTTCAGCAGCAGACAACAATGCTAATAATGGGGTAATGTTTGACTTGGTGGGCGAAGCCGGAGCCATTATTAAAGGCTTTACTGTTAACACAGAAACTACCGCTTCTATGGAAATATATTATCGCACAGGTAGTTATGCAGGGTTTGAAGACAGTAACGTAGGATGGACACTTTTAGGTAGTTCAACAGGCGTTGCTTTGGGCACTGGAGTAAATACTGGAGTTGAGTTAGATTTAGAAATTTTACCAGGACAAACGCTGGGATTTTACATTACCTGTACTTCTGGGAGTGAATTTATTCAGTATGCTGATGGAACCTCCGTGGGCACAGAGCTCGGTTCAGACGACTACATTAGCATACTTTCTGGGGTAGGGAAGAGTTATCCTTTTGCTGCTACTAACACGCCTAGAGATTTTATTGGCTCCGTGATTTACGAACCTGTTCCGACTTTTGTTTATTGGAATGTGAGTTCGAGCGATACTAATATTGTAGAGTTTACACCAACAAAAACGCAAGTAGTTTCGGTTGTTACAACTGCCAATGGTACCAGCTTGGGAGCAAGAAAGGTTGTAACTGTAAATGATTACCAGGTAGAAGCAACGGCTGACCCGGCTGTTCTTGGCTGGAATGAGTCGAGTACGCTTACGGCTGATGTAACCTTGTCAACTGGATTGGCAACCACGTTTGAAGGAATTTCGTGGTCAGATGGAGCCATGTTTGACCTTTCTGCAACCTCAGAATTATCGGTTACTGGTTTTGCAATTGCCACTCCAAATGTTGCAGGCGATGTGGAGGTTGAAGTGTTTTACAAGACGGGAAGTTATGTTGGTTTTCAGGCAAATGCCGGGGCTTGGACCAGTTTAGGTACAAGTACCATTCCTACGGGGGCAGGAGAGGAAATTGAATTGGCTAGTTCCGTGATGATGGCTGCTGGACAAACCATGGCCTTTTATATTACTCGATTAGATGGCGAACATATTGGCCACGTTAGTGGAACTTCAGTTGGAGCCGTTTACTCATCAGATAGTTACATCTCCATTAAAGAAGGGATTACATTGGAACATCCATTTGGAGCAGAGTCTGCTTTTCCTCGCGTGCCAAGGTGTATTGTGTACTATGAGGTAGAAAACCCAGCAGGGCTTAACTATTCTTGGAGTGAGAGTGTTGGTACAAACGCTTCTGAAACCGTTATGCCAAATGCGGATGTTACCTACGTTGTAACGGTGGATAATGGCGATTGCGAAACAACTGCCGATGTATCCGTTTCCATGGCGGTTGGTATTGATGAAGCAATTGCGGAAAACATATCTGTTTACCCAAATCCAGCAACTGAGAATATTACCATTCAATCTGAGAATGTAATTGAAGTAGAATCAATTAGTTTGATGGATGCCACGGGAAAAATTGTTCAGGCGATAACGCCAGGTGTTTCTTTTTCTACGGTTACAATCCCTGTAAACCAATTGGCAAAAGGAGTGTATTTGCTACAATTGAATATGGCTGGCGGGATAGTTAACCACAGGCTTATGGTGCAATAGCTCCAGGTAGGTGCCACCTCTTTTAGTGGCTACGTTTTACGCTGATGTATCTTCAAAACGTTTTCACCCGTGTGTGATTGCAGAAAGCTCATGCCCAAACATCTCAATCACATCTCTAACTTGCGGCCATGCTACTCCCTAAGGAAAACACGCTAGGCTCTTTAAGAGATTTATACCGAGAAGTGCTCGATTCTATGTACGATAAAGTGGAGGTTGATTCACTTTGGAAGTACTCCTTAGAGGACAAACTTTCAATAAAATCAGATTTGAAGGATTTGTCCGAATCTGTTCTGACCGAAAGCAACCTCAATACCATTATTCCAGTGCTAGAGCGTTTAGCAACTGGAGAACCATATCAGTACATAATTGGAGAGGTAGAATTCTACGGTTGTAAATTGAAAGTGGATGAAAACGTGCTCATCCCACGGCCAGAAACTGAGGAGTTATGTGAGTTGGTGCTGAGCGAGAACGATACCG
The DNA here is from genome assembly GCA_049608805.1 of Flavobacteriales bacterium. Lineage (GTDB taxonomy): Bacteria > Bacteroidota > Bacteroidia > UBA10329 > UBA10329 > UBA10329. The sequence continues at coordinate 18,334 of JBMYXX010000003.1, forward strand.
GCAAACCGCTCAACGTCATCGACCTCGGAACGGGCAGCGGTTGCATTCCAATTACGCTAAAAAGTAAAGCCCCAGCTTGGAAAGTAGATGCCGTTGAGGTTGATGAAGGAGCACTTTCGTTAGCCAAGGAAAACGCCATCAAGAATAATCTGGAAATAGGTTTCAAACAGTTGGATTTACTTACGACTTACGACTTATCACTTACATACTCTTTAATTGTAAGCAATCCACCATACATTGCTGAAAAAGAAGCTGATACGATAAAAGAAAACGTACTCGTTCATGAGCCACACTTGGCGCTTTTTATTGCAGATGAAGACCCATTGTTGTTCTATCGTAAAATGCTGGATATTGGTCAACAATCGTTAGAGAAAGGCGGTAAGTTTTACTTCGAATTTAACGAGCAATACGGCAAAGAAATGACCGATTTAATGGAGCAAAAAGGTTATTCCGATATTCGGGTTGTGAAAGACCTGAGTGGGAAGGATAGGTTTGCAGTGTGCACAAAAAAGGGGTGAGTAAAAAGTGATAAGCAATAAGGAAAACGTTATCAAATGGCTGCTTTTTCAGTAGGATTCCATATTACTTTGCGACTCCGCGCCTTGGCGTGAAAACTAAAAGCATGACCAAAGAACAAGCCCAAGCACGTATTGCCGAGTTAAGCGCAGAACTTAACGACCACAATCATAAGTACTACGTGCTTAGCGAGCCATCTATTTCAGATTTCGATTTCGATAAGAAACTAGAAGAGTTACAATCCCTGGAAGCTGAGTTTCCAGAACTGTTAAGTCCGGAAAGTCCGAGTCAACGAGTAGGAGGAACCATCACCAAAGATTTCCCAACGGTTAAGCATCAATATCCGATGCTTTCTCTTGGCAATAGCTACAGTCAGGACGAAATGCAGGAGTTTATGGGTCGCGTAAGGAAAGACTTGGAGCGTGACGCGGAATACGTTTGCGAACTCAAATTTGATGGTGTTGCCATCGGCATTCGATATGTGAATGGAAAGATGACCCAAGCCATTACACGTGGTGATGGAGTTCAGGGAGACGAGATTACAGCCAACATCAAGACGATTAGAAGTCTGCCACTGGAGTTAAAATCTGGTGATTACCCAGAGGAGTTTGAAGTGAGAGGCGAGGTTTACTTCCCGCACAATAATTTTGAGCGGCTGAATAGAGAACGAGAAGAGATTGGGGAGCCATTGTATGCCAATCCAAGAAATACGGCCTCTGGCACGCTTAAATCCCAAGACAGCAGCGTGGTGGCTAGTCGTGGATTGGATTGCTTTCTGTATTCGGTCATGTCTGATGGACGAATAACAGGTTCGCATCATGGCGATTTAATGAAGCTGAAGGAGTGGGGATTTAAGGTTTCAGAGCACACCAAGGTTTGCAAGTCGGTCAATGAGGTTTTCGATTTCCTCAATCATTGGGATGTTACTCGGTATGAACTGGGTTTCGACATTGATGGCGCTGTAATCAAGGTCAATAATTTAGAAGACCAGGAAATTCTTGGTTTTACGGCTAAGTCACCACGGTGGGCCATTGCTTACAAGTTTGCTTCAGAACAGGCGGTTACTCGGCTGAATGAAGTCACTTATCAGGTAGGTAGAACTGGGGCAATCACGCCTGTTGCCAACTTAGAACCTGTGCTTTTAGCAGGAACAACCGTTAAACGAGCTTCGTTGCATAATGCCGACCAAATTGCCAAACTAGACCTTCATTTAGGCGACATGGTTCAGGTGGAGAAAGGAGGAGAAATCATTCCCAAGATTGTAGGGGTTGATTTGACGCAGCGTAAAGCAAATGCCGCTGTTGTAGAATACATTGATAAGTGTCCTGAATGTGAAACTGAATTGATTCGCCATGAAGATGAAGCGAAGCATTTTTGTCCGAATGAATTGGGTTGTCCGCCTCAGGTTAAAGGGCGAATGGAGCATTTCATTTCTCGTAAAGCCCTGAATATCGATGGACTTGGCGCAGAAACCATTGACCAATTACATGAGGCTGGTCTGGTTAAAAACGTAGCCGATTTGTACGAACTCACTCACGAGCAGGTAATTGCGTTGGAGCGCATGGCCGATTTGAGTACAAAGAATCTAATCAATGGAATAGAAGCTTCTAAAACCATTGGCTTTCCTAGAGTACTTTTCGGAATAGGAATTCGGTTTGTGGGGCAAACTGTTGCTAAAAAGCTAGCCAAGCACTTTAAGACAATTGATGCGCTGATGGCTGCAAGTCATGAGGAATTAGTTGCTGTAGATGAAATAGGAGATAGGATTGCCGAAAGCGTTATTCTGTTCTTCTCTGACGAGCGTAACCGCGAGATTGTACATCGACTAAAAAACCACGGGCTACAGTTTGAAATTGAGGAAAGCGGAGAACCAACTTCTAATGTTTTAGAAGGAAAGAGCTTTGTCGTTTCTGGTGTGTTTTCTCAATTCAGTAGGGATGAAGTTAAAGCCGCTGTAGAACAACACGGTGGCAAAAATGTAGGTTCCATCTCCAAGAAAACGGATTACGTTTTAGCTGGAGATAAAATGGGGCCATCTAAACTCAAAAAAGCCGAAGATCTTGGTATTCCAATTATCTCGGAAGAGGATTTTATTGGGATGATTAGCTAGCTAAACCTAGCAGGCTTCAAAAACCTGTTAGGTCTTGAATGCTCATCAACCATGTAAGTTTCCTGCATAAGCGGAGCTTGAGACTTAATACAGGAAGAAGATATTGGAAGGATTGACGTTAACGCTTGCGGTAACGCATGCTTAAAGTCATTACAAACTCGGCTACGGGTTCGTCTCCGTATTTAGACGGTACGGTAGCGGTAACAGTTAGCGGAATGTTTTTTCGTTCTCCGTCAATAATGGTTTGCTTGAACGAAGCCAATACTTCTGGGCCATCTAAACACGTAAAGTGTACATCGCCATCGGCACGCTTTAAAAACTCAGCTTTAAGGTCTTTAAAAACGATGGAAACGTTTTTCTTCGTCTTGTCTAGGTAGTCAAAAGCAATCCAAGCACCAGTTACATCTGCACCAACGGCTAACGCGCCAAAATAAACGCTGCCAAGGTGGTTGCGGGTTTTCCTGTTTAGCGGAATGCGAACAACAGTCTTTTCTTCTGAATATTCAACCAGCTTTGAGTTTACAAAACCAAGCATTCGGATTTTAAAAAGGCCAACCAGTTTGAATTTCAGGTTGGCCTTTTGAATAGGAGAGAGTAGCCCCATTTACTTTTTCAAGTCTTGTGCGTCAATTCTATACTTGTGAACCCACGCATCTGGAACATCCTTCTTACGCGTTTTTCTCATCTGCTTAAGCGCAGGCTTTAACGCATCGTACTTGGTAGAGTACACGTAGAACCACTTACGCTCTTCGTTGTAAACAATAATGGCGTCACGCTTTTTGGTTTTCCAAATATCTACGGCTTTCCAAGCATTTTCCACTTTTCTGAACGATTCAATTACAACGTAGTAACCACTTTCAAGCTCAGACTTGTTCATTCCAATAGAACCATCTTCGTTTCTGTACGGAGTAATTTGCTGCAACATGCCTTTAAGCTTGTTGGTATCAATCATTCGGCTGTTAACGTCTTCAATTTCTTTGTTGAGGTCATCAATTTCTTTCTGCAATCTGTCAAGATCAGCATCATGCTCATCAACACGAGTTTTAACGCCATCAACTTCGTTTCCTAGAGAATCGATTTTGCTGTTAAGCTCGCCTTCTAGAGAATCCATTCTAGCATAAAGCAATTCGTTGTCTTGCTTAATACCTTCCATATCGCTCTCTAGCTTCTTGAATTTCTTCTTAAATCCATCTAGATGAAAGCCAATCATAATTTCGTTTGAACCTGGAGAACCTGGGTTTCCGTCAATTCCGTTCAGTGTGAAATCGTAAGCATATCCGACAATAAACTTGTCGGCTATTTTAAACCCTAAACCTGCAACCGGACCTGTTTCTGCTCTCCAAGTGAAGGCGGCCCAAACAATTTCCTTGTAGCCAAACTTAACCGTACCATCATAAGAGAGGTTGGTTTTGTAAGGCAACCATCTAACCATTGCTGATGGTGCAATAAGCCAGTCTTTCTTTATCCAGAAATCGTAACCAACATAAGCGCTAAAGTGCCTAGAAAGGTCGTAGGTAAAATCACGTTCTCTTGCTCTTATTTCTCCAATGCTTTCTAAAACATGAGGCGCTGCAATACCAATTTCAAGAAGACCTTTCCAGCTATAACGTAAACCAGCATCCATATCAAAGGTTGTGCTTACAACGTTACCATTGGCTAGAATAGCATCTGTTGGGTCTTCAACCACAGCATCGGTAAAATCCAGTTGTGTGTGGTTAATTCCAATTCCTACACCTAAACTTAATTGGTGGTCTGGCGCCAGTTTAATGTCGTGTGCGTAGGCCAACTTAGCGTTGATGGTTGAAACAAAGTTGGTTTTGTCATAAACCAAGTTGGTACCCACGTTGGTGTTTTTTCCAAGTGGAGTGTGCAAACTTACCCAACCGGTCGTAGGGGAGTTAGCCACACCTGTCCATTGGTTTCTGAAGTTGGCATAGCCCATAAGTCCTTCGCCATAACCAGCGTTTGATGGGTTAATTAGGAACCTGTTTTCCTTGTAAAGGCTGGACAAACGTGTTTGCTGAGCAAAAGCTGTAAAGCTCTGTCCCATAAGGCCAAGTAGGAAAAGTGTTACGTATATCTTTCTCATTCGAGTTGGATTTCGTGTTTGTGCTAAATATTTTTATTTCAAAATTGTAACGGCACCGTCAAAACGATCTTCACGGCCATCACATTCAATTACATAGTAGTAGGTTCCATCAGGAAGAGGGTCTTCGTTAAAATCTCCCTTCCAATCGTTTTTGTATGCATTAGAGCTGTAAACCTCTAGTCCCCAACGATTGTAAACTTTAAGAACACAGTCTGAATAGCAATCTATGTTACCTACATAAAACCTATCGTTTGTACCATCACCGTTAGGGGTGAAAAGGTTAACTGGCTTTAGGTTGTAATCAGTTATTACTTCAATACTCATGCTAATTGAACTGAAACAGCCGTTTAAATCGGTGCCAGTTACGCTGTAAGTAATGTTTTCTTTCGGGTCAATGCTAGTAGGCATATCGCTCATTGGGTCATCTAGGTAATCTGAAGGAGTCCAATCGTAAAAGTTAGCGCCTTCTACCCAAAGCGGAATGTTTTCTCCAAGGCTTATAGATGTGTCGTTGCTTATTGTAAGCTCTGGCAATAACCAAGAGATAACTCCAATATTGGTTTCTCCTTCACAACCGTGCTCATCTGTAATGAGTACTTCGTACAAATTGGTTGTATCAACCGTAATAGACTGAGTAGTTTCTCCTGTGCTCCAAAGGTTTGAAACGCCATTAGGATTAACCGTAAGCGTTACATCTTCTCCCTGGCAGAAAGCAAGCGGACCATCGGCAGTAATTACAGGCGTTGGCAATGGCCAAACATGTACATAATGCTGAACGGTGTCTCTACAACCATCGGTTGTATTAGCAACCATGGTTACTAGGAAACTATCTGCGGTAAAGTATTCATGGAATGGATTTGCTCCGAAACCAGCGTTGCCATCAGCAAAATCCCATTGGTAATCAGAAACTGTTGCTCCTTTTGGGTCTGTGGTGTTTGTGAATGCATTTGTTTGACCAAAGCAAACTTCGGTTGCTGTAAAGTCAGCCTCTGGAGTAGGGTACACCTCAACCAAATGCGTAACTGTGTCTGGGCAACCAAAAGATGTTAGCCCGATGAGTTCAACACTTGCTGGCCCAGCAGAAGTAAATGAGAAAGTTGGGCTTTCTTCTGTAGATGTTCCTTCAGAACCAAATGTCCAAGCATAGGAGATGGTTCCAACCACGTTTTGTGTGGTATTGGTAAACGCTACGTCTGTATTCTGACAAGCATTATCGAAGGTAAAACCAACAAACGGGTAAGGCGCAATTGTCATTAGCTGAAAGGTGTCTATTGTACAACCTTGGTCAGAAACCACTTGCAAACCAACTTGGTAATCTCCATCGGCAGAAAACTGATTGGTAATCATGGTGCCTGTAGCATCATCAAACAATCCGTTACCATTCAATTCCCAGTTGTACTGATCAACAGTACCAGAACTTACGGTAGAGGTGGCGGTAAGCTCAGTATCGTCTCCTAAACAAACCTCTGCAACTGCAAATTCTACCGTTGGCATTGGATCTACGGTTACGTTTTCTGTTGTGGTAGATTGGCACCCTTGATCGCTAGTAACCTGAAGACCTACAACGTAAGTTCCAGCATTAACAAAATCGTGTGCTATTACACTTCCTGTTGCATTATCGTACAAGCCATCGTTATCTAAATCCCATTCCCAAGTGGCAATAGAGCCGCTAGAAATAGTAGAAGCATCTGCTAGGGCAGAAACGGTTCCTTCACAAACATCTGGAGCTGTAAAGTCTGCTGCCGGAACCGGGTTAACGGTAATTAGCTTGTAAACAGACTGTGGCGCATCCATATCTGTGGTTATTCTAAGACCAACGTTGTAAACGCCCGGAGCATTAAACTGGAAACCAATACTTGGTCCTGAAGCATCAGTAAAGGAGCCATTGGCATTTAAGTCCCATTCCCAGGCCGTTATTGTTGCTCCGCCAGAAACAACAGATGTACTGGTGAAAGTTGTCTGAGACCCCTCACAAACCGTGGTGGTTGTGTAGTCAACAGAATCGATAGTTGCGTGTGCCTGAAAGGCCAGCAACGTAAGTAAAGAAAACAGGATTCTCATCTTATTCATCCTTGATTATGTCTTATTTAATAATGTCGAATCTTAATACTGATTGCTGCTCGTTTCCAACAATTCTTAGGTAATACAGTCCGTTAGAAAGCTCGCTAACATTTAGCTGAACAGTTTCTGCGGCATCCATTCTTGCAATTTGCTTAGACAGAATAAGCTGACCAGAAGTTGAAACAACTTCAAAAGTCAGTTCTGTACTAACAGTTTTGCTAGGCTGAATAAACAGTTCGTTAGAAGCAGGGTTTGGATAAAGTCCAAAGCTTACTACATCGTTATCGTTAATTCCAATAGTGGTTGTAGAAACAAGTTGCGTAATTGTTTCGCTGCCGCAATCGTTAGTAACGGTAAGAGTTACCATGTAATCGCCATCCAGCGCATATACGTGTACTGGAGACATTTCTGTACTCGTAGAATCATCGCCAAACTCCCATAGATAAGTGTCTCCAAACTGAGACTCGTTGGTGAATGAGACTGCTGTTCCGATTAGCGCCCAGTCAAAGTCGGCCGTTGCAAGCATCTGATCAGCAGTAACTTCTACGTCTTCAGCAAAAACACAACCGTTCACATCCATAATAGAAACAGAATAGATGCCATCAGAAAGGCCAATGTAGTCTCCGTTTGTCTGAACGCTTCCGCCATCTAGCATGTAGTTGTAAGAAGGCGTTCCACCAATTCCCGTTACGTGAATCTCTCCAGTAAAGTCTCCCTCGCAGCTAACGCTAACAATTGTGTCAAGAGATAAATCCATGATAGGAGGAGCAGTTAGCATAATAGTATCAGAATCTAAGCAGCCATTGGCATCCTGAACAAACAGAAGGTGGTTTCCACCATTTAGTCCAGCCAAAGTAGGACTAGCTTGGTACGAGTCTCCACCATCAGAAGAGTAGGTGTAACCCGGTGTTCCGCCCATAGCGGTTATTGTTGCCGTACCGCTATTCTCATTCGGGCAAGCAGGGTTGGCCAAAATTGTGCTGGTAATTTCTACGGAAGTAGTTGGTTCACCAATCGCAACTTCAACGCTATCAATACATCCATTAAGGTCTTGACCGTATAGCGTGTAAGTACCAGCGCCAAACCCAGAAAATAAACCTTCTGAGCCAAAGCTGATGTTGTCATCAGAGTAAACATATGTTGGAGTTCCGCCTGTTCCGATAAGCTCAACGCTGCCCGATGTAGAATCAAGACAAGCTGCATCGGTAACATCAGAATCAAGAATAAACACTGAAGCTGGCTGTGAAATAATAACGCCTTCAGAAGCGGTACAACCGTTTGCATCCTGAACTACAACTAAGTAGTTGCTAGCAGGCACATCGGCAAACATTCCACCATTAGCAATAAAAGACATTCCACCATCACTAGAATACTCATAGCCTGGTGTTCCGCCATTAGCAATTACCTCAATCTCACCAGATGCATCGCCAAAGCAAGCAACAGGAACAGAATTGGTTTCAATAGTAAGTTCAGTTGGTTCAAACACTGTTTCTGTTAGCTCATCTAAACAACCGTTTGCATCCATAACAGTTACGGTGTAAGTGCCTGCTGCTAAACCATCAAAAAGCGCACTTCCTTGGAAGCTAATACCATCAATAGAATATGTATAGTCTGGTGTTCCTGAAGATGCAGCAACCTCTATAGAACCATTAGCTTCTAAGTAGCAATTAGCGCTATCTACACTAACTAACGATAATTGAAGAACGCCTGGTTCGGTAAGGTTAACGTGAAGCGTGTCTGAACATCCGTTGGCGTCTAAAACACCTACAATGTGTGTTCCTGCAGCCAACCCAGTAAACAGGGCGTCTGGTCCGTAAGCACCGCCATCAATGTTGTATTCGTAATCGACAACACCGCCAGTACCAACAACAGTAATTTCTCCAGAGTTGTCTCCATTACAGAGTAAATCCTCAGAACTTACATAGGTTAAAATAAGTGTGTCTGGTTCTGTTAGGGTAATGGTTGTGTCAAACACGCAAAGGTTGGCGTCTGTTATTTGAATGTCATGAACACCAGCTTCTAAACCGGTAAACATTCCAGAAGCTTGCTGAACTCCAGCATCTACACTGTACATATAAGAAGAAGTTCCGCCTGTTCCGCTAATGCTGATTTCTCCTGTAGCAGCACCATGGCATAGAATGTCCGTTGTGCTAACTACGTTAATTCCCAATGTATCGCTAGGCTGACCAACCGTTCCAGAAACAGTGAATTCACAACCGTTAGCATCAAACGCGGTAATATCATAAGTACCCGCTTCAAGTCCGCCAAAAGTTACACTGGCCTGAGGCGTTCCACCATCAATACTTAGCGTCCAAGGAGAAGCGGCAGGCGGAACTGCAACTGCGGCTAACTCTCCAGTAGCTTCTCCATAGCACAACACATCAGTAGGCGTAAGAGTGAAATCAGGTAAATCAAAGATTTCAATCGTTTGAGTTACTGAACTCATACAGAACTCAGGACTGGTAACCGTTAGCATTACATCATATATACCGAAAGTTGAGTAGATATGAGAAACATCTGTAAGTGTAGAACTGCTTCCATCTCCTAAATCCCAGTTGTATGTTCCGGCATCAGAAGTGTTAACGAAATCAGCAGCGGTTCCTTCACAAACATCACTAAATGTGAAGCTTGCAGCAGGAAGGTTGTTTACAGTAACTGAAGCTGTATGTACATCAACACAACCGTTGTCGTTGGTTGTGGTTAGTACTACAGTATAAACACCATCTGTTAGATAAGTGTGTGTAGGATTTGCATCTGTAGATAATGGGCTGGAATCTCCAAAATCCCAGTTATAAGTAAGTGTCCCGTCTCCCGTGCTCAGGTTTGTGAATACCGTTGCCGTTCCTTCGCATTCTGTAGAAGCAGAGAACAAAGCAGTAGGGGAGTCATTAACTGTTACAGATTGGGTTGACACATCTTCACAACCATTATCGCTAGTAACTGTAAGCGTTACGGTGTAAGTACCGTCTAATGCATAAGTATGACTTGGGTCTTGGTCTGTAGATGTATTGCTGTCACCAAAGTCCCACGCGTAGTTTAAGTTGCCAGCATCAATTGTAGATGTGTTGGTGAAAACTGTTGGGTTTCCTTCGCAAGCACCAACAAAGGTGAATCCTGCAACGGGAACTGGAGTAACATGTACAGTTTGGGTAGCCGTGTCTGAACAACCTTCAGTAGAGATTACAACTAGCTCTACATCATACATTCCTGTATCGCCAAAAGCATGAATTGGGTCAACTAGACCAATAGATGAACTTCCATCGTCCATGTCCCATTCCCAAGAAACTATATCGCTTGATGCGTCTATGGTAGATGCATCTGTAAAGAAGGTAGATTCTCCCTCGCAAGCTGCAGTGAAGCTGTAACTGGCTTCTGGCTTTGGATTAACTCCTACAATGAAATTACAAACAACGCTGTTTGTTCCGTCTGTAGCAGTCCATTGTTGTGCGGTTGGCCCTAGTGGAAAAACGTTTCCGCTAGTTAGACCAGAACCATCTGTTTGAGTAACAACAGAGTTGCAGTTATCTGTTGCTGTAGGCAAGATGTAGTTAACAGTTGCACCGCTTGCATTATCAGCACAAACAATTATGTTTCCTGGACAAGTTAGAATTGGGTCTTCATTGTCTTCAACCGTTACCGTTTCTGTACATGTTGATACAAGTCCGTTTACATCTGTTACTGTAAGCTCTACCGTGTTAGGGCCAATGTTAGAACAGTTGAATGTGGTCATGTCTAGGCTCATGCTTGCAATTCCGCAATTGTCAGAAGAAGCATTGTCAATGTCTCCAGTAGTAATTGTTCCACTACCAGAACCATCAAGAACTACTGTAAATGGTTGGCAATTTGCATTGGGAGAAACCGTGTCAAGAACGGTTACTACAGATACGCAATCGTCTGTGTTAGAAGCGGGGTCTGTAACTGTTAGCGTTACAGAGTTAGCTCCATGGTTTGCACATGTAAATGTTGTTTGACTAGCTGCATAGTTTAAAGTGCAATTGTCAGTACTTCCTGCGTCAATATCTGCTGCAGTAATTGATACATTACCAGTACCATCTAAATAAGCCGTAATATTTTGGCAGGCTGCTATTGGGTTTTCATTGTCTTCTACGGTTACCGTAGATGTACAGGTAGATGTGGCAGCATTATTATCGGTTGCCGTAAGGGTAACTGTATTTGCGCCAACGTTTGCGCATGTAAACGAAGAAACATCTAAACCAAACGAGGCAAGGCCAACCGCAGCAGTTGAACCATTGTCAATTTCTGGCCGTTGTAGGATTTTTGTGCTGAAAACGAAGTCTGAGGTTGCACTAATGTTGTTGTTGCCACCAGCGTAAGGGTCTCCATCATTTTTCTGAAGGCTAAATGCGGAACCATCAGTGTAAATGAAAATACTGTATGAAACTCCACTTACAATCTCAACTGATTCTTCAAGAACGAACTCGTTCAACCCACTACTAATACTGACTGGATCAGGGTAAACAAGTAGAGAGATAGTGGATCCCTGTAGAATTTCAATGAGCAAAGATTTTCCTGTGCCTGGTGTGTATGCCGAGGAAAACCCAAGACTCACACTATGGAGAACTCCATCTTCGATTGCGGTGAAACTTTGCACAGCACTCGTATTGGTGTAAACCCCAGCAGGAACCAGCTGTTCTGCATCCGTTTGGGGAATAAGAGGTGTGTCAAAGTTGTAATTGCCAGTTCCGTCTAGTTCTACGGTAATGTCCTGACAAGTAGCAACTGGGCCAGTTACCTGGATGTAGTTGGACTTGGTTTCCGTACTAGAACATCCATTTGAGGCAGTAGTTGTAAGCGAAACCGTAAAATCTCCACCTTCATTATAGGTATGGGTGGGGTTTTGCATTGTAGATGTATTACCATCACCAAAGTCCCATGCCCAAGTGTCAATTGTCCCCGGTCCAGAGATTGAAGATAAATCAGTGAAGGTGGTAGTTAATGGGGAACTACCAGTTACAGCACTAGCGCTAAACTCTGATGTTACCACAGTTACAAACACCGTCATGGTTGTGACATCCGAGCATCCTACTATTGTATCTACCACGGTAAGTGTTACCGTAAACGTACCAGTAGTGGTGTAATTATGAACAGGGTTTTGTAATGTTGAAGTGTTTCCATCGCCAAAATTCCACAACCATGTATCAGGAAGTGTACTCTGGTCGGTAAAGAAAACGGTATGCGGAATAGCGCATCCTTGCGAAGGATTAAGGACAAAGTCTGCTACCGTAGGGCACTGCGCAATTGCAGTATTAGAGGCTAGCGAAGATATTGCGACAAGCGCGAGAAGTAAAAGTCTTTTCATGAAGTCAAGTTCAAAAACATGTAAACCTTGAAATAGGAGGCGCAATTTAGTAAAATGAAAGACCAACCTTGATTTTTAAACAATCAAGTTATCCATCTAATCGGTAAGGGTGATTTTAGTAATTGACCTTAACGTAGTAGCCTGCGTGGTTTCTAATGTTAATAACATTAAGGTTGTCGAATATCAGATACTGACCTTTAATGCCCGTTAGAACTCCTTCTACAGACTCTACTTTTTCTAATCGCTGGCTTTTTACTTTCTCTGGCGTATCTAAAGAGGGGAAGTTGAGGTTCCAAATCTCTTCATCATCTGTAACGTATTGCTGTAATTCTTCAGACAACCTTGCTTTAGCTTCGGCCTTAACCGTTAGTAAATCAGCTTCTAGCACTTGGTTTTTTAGCATACGCTGCCAGTTGGTTTTGTCGCTGTAAAATTCTTTAAGCGCCACTTCAATCTCGCCAGATAACCTTCTATAGGGAACCTTGGCTAGAATTATAGCGGCAGATGCGCCTTGGTCAATCCAGCGTGTTGGGATTTGAGTTTCTCTTGTAATACCCACTTTTAAACCGCTGCTTAATGCGAGATAAACGAAGTGCGGCTGCACATGGTGTTTTTGTTCCCACTCTGGATCACGGCCACCGCCCAAATGTCCTTCGCATAATTCTGGGCGTAGAATGCATTCTGCATTATCGGGAGAATTGGCAAAGCACGGATAGCAGAATCCTTGTCCGAATGCCTTCTTTGTTCTTACACCACAAGAAACACAGTTTATTTGTCCATCGAACTGAATAGAAATTTTCTTTCCTAGAAGGTCATTCATAAGAATTCTATCCTCACCCAAAACGAGTGTGTATTGAATTGGCGAGCCAAATTCGACTGGCATTTTAAAGAGGTTTCCTTCGTGCTGCATTTTCGTGTTATTGGTTGTGGCGGCAAATGTATGGTTTGGCCAATTACGGATTATCCATCGTTGGCGGTAATTTCCTAGCAAATTGCTTAAAGCTATTGTCACTCCGAGTATGCGAGGAGTCTCTTTATTAAGTTATGCTGTTCGGTCTATTGCTCAGATGTTGTGAGACCCTTCGTACCTCAGGGTGACAAACAGATTACGTGTTTTACTAATCACATAGTCAGTTTAGGTTCGACCTAAATGGATTAGTAAATACTGATTGCCACTTTTCAAGAAATCACATCATCGGTTACATGCTATCGGCAGATAACTATGGAGTGGTAACTTCGCGGCTCGGAAAACAGCCATGACACGCCAAGAAGAAATAGACAGAAGAAGAACGTTTGCAATTATTAGCCATCCAGATGCTGGTAAAACAACATTAACAGAAAAGTTGCTGCTTTTTGGTGGTGCAATTCAGGTGGCTGGTGCTGTAAAAAGCAATAAGATTAAGAAAACGGCTACATCAGATTTTCTTGAAATTGAAAAGCAGCGTGGTATTTCTGTGGCTACATCTGTTATGGGTTTTGAGTACCGAGGCAAGAAGATTAATATTCTAGACACACCCGGCCACCAAGATTTTGCCGAAGACACTTACAGAACACTTACTGCGGTAGATAGTGTAATTGTGGTGATTGATGTTGCTAAAGGAGTAGAGGCACAGACAGAAAAACTGGCTGAGGTTTGCCGTATGCGAAATACGCCTGTTATCGTTTTCATCAACAAACTAGATAGGGAAGGAAAGGATGCTTTTGAACTGCTTGATGAAGTAGAGCAGAAGCTTAAAATTAACGTGCGTCCAATGAGTTGGCCTATTGGAATGGGTAAACGATTTAAGGGCGTTTACAATTTGTATGAGAACAACCTAAGTCTGTTTAGTGGTTCTGATAAACAGCGAAAAGAAGATACCGTTGATATTGAGTCTCTTGAAGATGAACGGGTTAACGAGCTGGTAGGAGAAGAGGCTGCAAACACGCTAAGAGAAGAGGTTGAATTGGTAGAAGGCGTATATTCTAAGCTTAATATACAGGATTACATGGATGCCAAGGTGGCTCCAGTATTCTTCGGTAGTGCATTAAACATGTTTGGAGTAAGAGAAATGCTCGATTGCTTCGTAGATATTGCTCCATCTCCTAGAGGTATGGAAACCGAGGAAAGAGCCATCGACCCAAGCGATAATAAGTTTACGGGTTTCGTGTTTAAAATTCACGCCAATATTGACCCTAACCATAGGAATAGAATTGCGTTTCTAAGAATTACCTCAGGTACGTTTGAAAGAAACAAAGGCTACAACCATGTTCGATTAGGAAAGAACTTGAAGTTTAGCAGCCCGACCTCTTTTATGGCGCAGAAAAAAGAAGTTATTGATGAGGCTTATCCGGGCGATATTGTTGGTTTGCACGATTCTGGAAACTTTAAGATTGGCGATGCCCTTTCCGAAGGGGAGAAGCTACATTTTAAAGGTATTCCGAGTTTCTCGCCAGAGCTTTTTCAATACATAGAAAATGCCGACCCAATGAAAACCAAGCAGCTCAATAAAGGCATTGATATGCTGATGGATGAAGGAGTTGCGCAGCTATTCACTCGTAAAATGAATGGCAGAAAAATTATTGGCTGTGTAGGGGCGCTTCAGTTCGAAGTTATTGAGCACCGTTTAGAGCATGAGTATGGCGCTAAGTGTAGGTATGAAGGCATTAGTCTGCACAAAGCTTGTTGGATTAGCAGCGATGATGAAGACGAATTAGCCAAATTCAAGGATATGAAATTGAACTTCCTAGCCGATGACAAAGACGGTAAGCTTGTTTTCTTAGCAGATAGTGCATGGGCCTTACAAATGGCTCAAGAGCAATATCCAAATATTGAGTTTCACTTTAAGAGTGAGTTTTAACTCGGTTTGAGTTGCCGCTATGATTTTAGATAACCAGCAATCAAGCATTACTCAAATTGAGCAATTTTAGCATCATGGCAATAGAGTAGGCTATGGATGAATTACATCGGCTTCCCTAAGCACTCTATATCCGAAAACACCGTCAGAAAATGTGAATTCTATTTGCGGAGAGGTGCTGCTACTAGGCGCCTCGGCTAAGTTTCTAATTCGCCAGAATTCATCGTAAGCATCGTTCTCTAATTGGTAGATGTAGCCTTTGCCGCCAAACTCCACGTTAAGTACGTTGTGCACCTCTTTATATTCTTGAGATGAACATGCGTTGATGAATAAAAATGAAGCAAGTAGAATAGGAGCTACCGCGAAGGTGCTGTAATACAAGCCATCCAAAATGGTTAGGTGTAGCTTCTTTCTCAATAAAAAGGAGAGGACAAAACCACACAAACCAGCAGACAGTAGAATACGACTGGCCTCTACTAAGTCAATAAGTGTGGTGGTTAGCTTAAAGTAAATAGTGAAAGCTGATACAAAAAACACAATTATCATGATTCCATGATGCGCTTCCTTAACTGCGTTTAGCTTAAATTCTTGCACCCAAGATTGCTCAATTTTTATTGGGTCGGGTGGTGGAGGACTATGCTTTGTAATCTTAGCAGACATGCAAATGCTAGTATAGGTAAGGCAGACGATACAAACAACTCCATAGTTATTTGCACGCCAGATCGCAAAGCACTGCTTTTTGCTATGCTATCCGTTTAAAATGTTCGACTTTTGCGGCCATGACCAAGTATAAGTGGATAATTGCGGCCTTTGCCGGTGTTTGGATTGTTGGAATGTTTGTGGTGTACCCAATGCTTAAAGAGAACCAGCGATTATTGGTTTTTCAGCCGGCAGATATTAATCCGCAGCTTGTAGATAAAGACATGCAACGCACAGCAAAGGCGCATAGAATTGCAGACTTTAAGTTGTTGGACCAAATGGGAGATACGGTGACCAATGCCAATTTTAAAGACAAAATATATGTAGCCGATTTCTTCTTTACCACCTGCCCGAGCATCTGCCCTAAAATGACGGCCAGTCTGAGCAAGCTATCTGAGATTTACCAAAACGACACAGATATTATGTTTTTGTCTCACTCGGTAACGCCAATAAAAGATCGCGTTTCTGTGTTAGCTGCTTATGCTGAAAAGTACAATGTTGATTACGATAGATGGAAATTAGTAACCGGAAGTAAAAAGCACATTTATGAGCTGGCGCGAAGAAGTTATTTTGCCGTTACCACAGAAGGAGATGGAGGTGTGGACGACTTTATTCATACCGAGAATTTTATTCTGGTGGATAAGGAGCGTAAAATTCGCGGGTTTTATGATGGAACATCTGCCCAAGAAATGGAACGGCTACAAGAAGACATTATCATCTTACGGTACGAGTATCAAGATTAACGTCTGCCAAGAAAGTAGGCTTGGTTAAGTTTTAACCAACCTGACGGTTGTCCTTAAAAATGGCATCCTTAATGAACTGCCCGTTTTTATCGTACAGTTTTACCGGTCCTTCAAGCACATCATTTACCCAGTTGCCTTTTAGCTTAGAACCATCAGGCATGGTGAGTAAACCTTTTCCGTGGCGTAGGTTGTTCTGCCAACTGCCTTCGTAAATCTGCTTGTTTGGCCAGCGATATGTTCCCTGTCCGTTCTTTTTGTCATCCTTCCATTCTCCTGTGTAGCCAATGTCGTAATCAAATTTCATGATGTACGTGTCTGGCTTTTTAAGCTGATGAATGACCTTAAATTTTGCAGGATACCTCTTAACCGCAGGGTACAAATACCGTGAAGTAGATGAATAACCAAGCTGATCCAATACCACGTGGGTAACACCGCTTTCTTTCAAACCTAAAATAAGTTCTTCTTTGTCGAGCGTGCTTTTAAAACCAGAAACCCACCTGTTGCTGTAGAGATAAAAAAGCTGTCCTTTTCGGCAGGCAACAACCGCATCTTTTGGGAGGTTTTTATTTGACCAACTAGCTATGTCAAAGTAGTTTTTGAACTTACTTATGTACACGCCTTTTGCTCGTTGTTCAAGTTCAGATACTCTAGAGTCTAGCTTGCTGTACAGCCCGAAGAAAATGATAAATGGGATAACGGTGGCCAAAAGCCAAGGTTCTTTTTTCTTAAGTAGTAATGCTGCTAATGCCGGAATTTGTACAACGCCATGTAGGGCCAACATGATAAGAATCGGCACAACCGGAAGCATGAATCTGATACCAAACCAAGCTTCTGGCCACAAGAATAAAATACCGAATGTACCAGCGAGGTAAAGCCCAATTAGAATCTTGTTGTCTTTCATTCTAGCCAACCCTATGGCCATGAGAATGAGAAGAATTAGGGTGATGATGTAATCGGTGATTGTTATCTCAACTTTGGCGTTTGGCAAACCTCGTTTAAGTGCTTGTGCCTTCTTTTCTTTTATGCTGAGTTCTTTAGCAGGTTCTTTCTTTTTGCCTGTTTTGGGGTCAACGGGTGTTTCTAGAGTTCCTGCCTCTTTTTTTAACTGCTTAACCGCTTGTTTGTAGTCTATGACTTCAAACGGTAATACGCTATTTGAAATCTCTAAGGCCAAATACCTTTTTACGTTCATTCCAAAGCGCTGCGGCCAATCGGCAATCTCCATCGGACCTAATTCTGGTCGGTATGGGTTTTTGCGCAAAAGCTGCTTTACATAAGGGCTACCTCCTAGGTTGGCACTTCTAATTTGCCATGGCAAAGCAAGAAGAAAAAAGCAAACTACCAATGTTCCGGCATAAGCCCATCGCTTTTTTAGTAGCAGAATAAGAGTGAAAGAAATTACCAACGAAACGCCTAGCGTTCTGATGTAAAACGCAAACGTCATGGCGGCAATAAAAAGCAAGAACTTCCAATTCTTGTAAACCTGTTTTTCAAAGTCGATGAGCACAAAAAGCAACAGGCTAATTGCCGAAAACAGAACAAACGAAATTTCGCTCATCATTATGGTGCTGTATTCCAGTAAATGGAAGTTAAACGCAGCAAACATGCAGGCAATGAATGAAAGGTGAATGTTTTTTGTTAATGCTCTAAAGAGGAAAAACAAGACAATGAGTGCAGAGAGCATAAAGAAGCCATTGGCACCTTTAATTGTGTCTATTTTGCCGTTTAAAACGGTCATTACACCACCAATTAGAGCAGAATATCCTGGCGGGAAATGATTGCCTGGCTTTTTGGTTTTAGAATGTATTGCGGTGTAGCCTTCGCCTTTGGCTATGGCTTTGCCGTAGATGTAATAACCGGCATTATCACCGCCTAGGTGCACTTTTTTATCAAAAATGCGGTCGTAGGTTTTATTAAATGAAAAGCAAATAATGAGCAGATAGAAGACCACAACAAACTTGTGGTTTACGTATTTCTTTAAGGTTTCCATCCGCTACTAGTTCTCGTATTATTTAGCAAAGTAAGCCGAAACCGTTTTGTCTTTGCTGCCCGGAGTGTAGGTATAGAACCCACTACCAGATTTAACACCAAGATTTCCGCTTTCTACCATGTTTACAAGTAAAGGACACGGAGCATATTTTGGGTTGCCTAATCCATCATGCAAAACTTTAAGAATACTAAGGCAAGTGTCTAGTCCAATAAAGTCAGCTAAATGAAGTGGTCCCATTGGATGCGCCATTCCAAGCTTCATAATGGTGTCTATTTCGTTAACGCCAGCCACGCCATGGTACAGCGTTTCAATAGCCTCGTTAATCATTGGCATTAAAATTCTGTTGGCTACAAAACCAGGGTAATCGTTTACCTCAACTGGCACCTTAGAAAGCTGTTCTGTGAGGCTAACTACTGTTTCTCTAGTTTCTTCAGAAGTAGAGTAGCCGCTAATAATTTCTACCAGTTTCATGATTGGCACTGGATTCATGAAATGCATGCCAATAACCTTTTCTGGTCGCTGGGTTACTGCAGCAATCTTTGTAATTGAAATAGAGGAGGTGTTACTCGCTAAAATTGTTTTGTCTGGACAAACCAATTCAAGCTCTCTGAAGATTTTGAGTTTAAGGTCGATGTTTTCTGTGGCCGCTTCTACAACTAGATCTGCATTAGAAGCACCTTTTTCTAAGCTGGTAAAAGAATGAAGGTTACCTATGGTTTTAAGTTTCTGGTCTTCGGTTAGTCTGCCTTTGGCTACTTGCCTGTCTAGGTTTTTTGCAATGGTATTTAAGGCTGCATCTAGCGCTTTCTGGCTTACATCTACAAGCGAAACCTGAAAACCATTTTGCGCAAAAACATGCGCAATTCCGTTCCCCATTGTACCTGCACCTATAACCGTAATATTTTTCATTCTTTGATTGTTTTGCGCGAATATACCTACCAAAATGCTTCAGGGAACTAGGAAAGAAAATGCTTTAGGTAAAGCCTACTTACCTCTTCCTAACAAGACGGTTTGCACCGTGTAAATCAGAATTTTTAAATCTACCAGCAGGTTCATGTTTTCAATGTAGAGAAGGTCAAATTTCATTCTACGAATCATTTGCTCCACATTTTCTGCATAGCCATATTTTACCATTCCCCAAGAGGTTATTCCTGGTTTTACTTTATGAAGATGGCGGTAATGAGGCGCTTGTTTTACAATTTGGTCAATGAAGAATTGCCGCTCTGGTCTTGGTCCAACTAGGCTCATGTCGCCAATAAGCACGTTGTAAAATTGTGGAATTTCATCAAGCCTAACCTTGCGCATAAACCTTCCCCAAGGTGTAATTCTAGGGTCGTGGTCGCTAGATAATGCTGGGCCAGCACTTTCGGCATTAACAATCATAGATCTGAACTTAAAAATATTGAAAGGTTTGCCGCCAATACCAATTCTTTCTTGTGCATAGAAAATAGGGCCGGGGCTGCTAAGCTTTACGCAGATTGCGGTAAGCAAATACAGCGGACTTAAGATGAGCAAGGCAAGCAGAGAAACAACAATATCTCCAACTCGTTTGGTAACCTCTTGCCAAGGCGCCATAATATCTTGGGTTACCTGAATGAGTGGCGTTCCGTAGATTGAATCCATTCTTACAGAACCCGAAAGAATGTCGTACATATCTGGTATAACCTTCACCATTACATTCTTGCTTTCTAACTGATTTAGAATGTTTTGAAGACTCTCATGTTCGCTAGATTCTAGCGCAATAATTACTTCCTCAATCTTATGCTGATCAATTAGTTCTACTAAGGAATCTTGCGTTCCTAAGTAAGAAAGGTGCTCTTTAAGAGGGTAGTTTTCCCGCTCTTTAACCCTAACAAATCCTTTGAAAAGATTTCCAGAAGCTTGTCTTTGATTTTCTAAATCGAGGTATAACTCAACGGCCTTAGCATTGCTGCCCACCATCAGCGTTGGGAAACCAATTTTTCTTGCGTGAATTTGATGTGCCGTTATGGAAGAAAGCAAAAAACGGAGCATAAATGTTGCTCCAAAATGCAGTCCAAACAGAACAGCAAATGATTGGTAGTAAGTGGTGTGATTTACTATCTCATCGTCTAGAATTAAGGCGAAAAACAAGGCTGTAACTCCGCCAAGTGAGGTGACAAATGTTTGAAAGAACTCCTTCAGCCTAGACTTACGATAGACCTTTCTGTAATTGCCTAAGACGGTGTAAACAATGAGCCAAAACAACGGGATAAGAATAAGTCCTTGGATGAAACGCTCATCCATATTTACCATCACTTTAACCCCAAAAATTTGGCTTTCTACAACTACTTTACGGTAGTAGAAGAAACAACTCCATGCTACAGCCGCAGCCAAAAGGTCAAACAGAATGTACTTAAAGGTTTGTAGTGGTCTGTTCATTATTAATGCAGCAACCTAATGTTGTCAATAATGGCAAATGCCTCACCCTGATGGTCTTCGTCTCTTAAAAAACCGAAATACGGTCGGTGGTCAATAAATCCAGAATTTGTAGAAATAATATCCGTTAGATTTAGATAAATCCTATTCCAATCTTCGGATGGATTAAGCACAATAATTGGCACCTGAAACGTACCTGATTCGTCTCGGCTAAAAACGCCTGCTACCAATGTGTGGTTACTTCGGTAAGTAAATTCTAGCATTACGGGGTTTCCGCCACCGGGCAGAGCAACTGCGTTTGATAAACGGCATTCTGCAATTAACTCGTCTTCTTCTAACGTGAGTTTTAAAGATTCGCCATGGTAGGCTTCTGTTCCTTGTACTCTTTCTATTTCGCCATTGTTTACGTCTGTAGGTTCTAGAGATAGACCAATTCCTTCAAACTCTTCTATCCACGGAAAACTTACATCGGAATGATAAGTAAGCGTTGGGTTTACACTAACCTGGCTGTCTGGAAAGAGTTGAATTGTACCTTGATAATCTTGCGTGTAGAGGTAAGGTATGCGCGTTGCAACCTGCCCGTTTAGTTTAATGCCACCACGAATTCTGATGTTGGCATCTCCTTGGTTTAAAATTGGAACCACGGCTGGTAACTCAAAAATCCCAACCAACTGCTCATTGTCAAAAACCCAAGCATCAACAATATTGTGAACGGCTTCTCCTTCTCCGTTGCTGGTAGCTAAAGAAATGGAGTCAATTCTTAGGTAAGCAGGAATTTGCTCGTCAGGATTAATTAAATCGCAGGAGCTGAACGAGCTGCTAAACAGACTGAAAGTAAGACCTAATACTGCTGCTTGTAGAGAATTTCTCATTGAACAATTTCCTCCTGAACGAGCACGAAAGTAAACTTATTATATGGTACTGGTAAGAAGATCTGAACCTAAGCTTAGTTTGGCAACAATCTTATGCGCAACATCTAATGCATTGTACCCGTCTTGCAGCGTAACTGCTGG
>JBMYXX010000004.1:0-31191 GCA_049608805.1 Flavobacteriales bacterium
CAAGATTAAACAAGTATATTTGCGCTCGATTTGAGGATTTGATTGAGGGGACCAGCAGGTCCCTTTTTTAATGATGATAACAGAAGCAGTAGTAAAGGCACTTATTGAAGAGAAGTTGGAAGGTTCCGACAAATTCATTGTTGCCGCGAAAGTGTTGCCTGGCAATAAGATTAGAGTTTTTATTGATGGGCTTACTGGTTTGAACGTGAAGGATTGCGTTAACGTAAGTCGGCACATAGAAGGAAACTTAGACCGAGAAGTGGAGGATTACGAATTGCAAGTTTCCTCTCCAGGTTTAACAGAGCCATTTCAGCACCCGCTGCAATACAAGAAGAATGTTGGTAGGGACATTAAGGTTACTACCAATGATGGAGAAAGTTCGAAAGGAGAATTGACTGAGTTTGATGGCCAAAATGTGACCATTCTACCAGAGAAGAAGAAAAAGAAAGAACAAGCGGAAGCGGTAACAATTTCGCTAGAATTAATAAAAGAAGCTAAGACAGTAATATCGTTCTAATAACAAGTAATGGATAGTTTAAATCTTATAGAGTCGTTTTCAGAATTTAAAGAATTCAAGAACATTGATAGAGTAACAATGATGAGCATCCTTGAGGATACTTTTCGCTCGTTACTTATCAAGCAATATGGTACAGATGAGCACATTGATGTAATTATCAATGTTGATAAAGGTGACCTCGAAATTTGGAGAAACCGAACCATTGTTGCAGATGATGAATTGGAGGATGACGTTTTGGAAATTCCACTAACCGAAGCACTTAAAATCGAGGATGACTTTGAGATTGGTGAAGAGGTATCGGATCAGATTAAACTAGAGCACTTCGGTAGAAGAGCAGTTTTGGCCATTCGCCAGAACCTTGCTTCTAGAATTATGGATCTTGAGAAAGACAACGTTTTTAGAAAGTACAAAGACCGCGAAGGTGAGTTGATTACTGGTGAGGTTTACCAAATTTGGAAGCGTGAGATTTTGATTTTGGATGATGAAGGAAACGAACTTATCCTTCCTAAAACAGAGCAGATTCCTAGCGATTACTTCAAAAAAGGAGATTCAGTAAGGGCTGTGATTAAAGAGGTTGAGATGAGAAACAACAACCCAGTTGTTATCATGTCTAGAACAGATGGTCGTTTCTTAGAAAGATTGTTTGAGAACGAAGTGCCTGAGGTGTTTGACGGACTCATCACCATTAAAAAGATTGTACGTGTTCCTGGTGAGAGAGCTAAAGTTGCAGTAGAATCTTATGACGATAGAATTGATCCAGTAGGAGCTTGTGTTGGTATGAAAGGTTCTCGTATTCACGGTATTGTACGTGAGTTGAGAAACGAGAATATCGATGTAATCAACTTCACCAATAACTCACAGCTTTTCATCCAAAGAGCACTTAGCCCAGCTAAGATTGTAAGAATGGAGTTGAATGATGATACAGCCAAAGCCGATGTATTCTTAAAGCCAGACCAAGTTTCTTTGGCAATTGGTAAAGGAGGATTCAATATCCGTCTTGCTGGTCAACTTACAGGTTATGAAATTGATGTGTACAGAGATTCTGATGTTGATGTTGAGGACGTTGACCTAGAAGAATTTGCTGATGAGATTGAAAGCTGGGTTCTTGATGAACTGAAAGCAATTGGTTGCGATACAGCTAAGAGCGTTATCGAAATTGGAAGAGAAGAGTTGGTTAAAAGAACCGATCTTGAAGAAGAGACCGTTGACGATGTTCTTAAAGTATTGAAAGAAGAGTTTGCAGACTAAGTTTTGTTTGCCAGGATTGAATTGAACGAATAATTAGTTACCACCATACATGGCAGAAGGAAAATTGAGAAGATTGGGTGCCGTTGCCAGGGACCTTAATGTTGGAAAAGCAACTATTGTTGACTTCCTCAAGGATAATGGTCATACAGATGTAAATCCAAACTCTAAGTTGGACGAGAAGATGTATGAAATTCTCGTGGACGAATTTGCCGCAGACCGAAAGCTCAAAATGGAAGCTGAGGCCAAGGCAGAATTACTCCAAAAGAGAAAGGATGAGCGTATGGCTGCAAGTGAAGAGCCAGAGGCAACTCCTGCGCCTGCACCTGCGCCAACACCACCACCTGCTCCAGAACCAACTCCTGTGGTAGAAGCTGCTCCAGAGGTAACTCCAGAGCCAGCACCGGAGGTAAAGGCTGAGCCTGTTGCTCCTGAGCCTACGCCAGAGAAGCCAGCAGAAAAGCCGGCTGAAGAACCTGCCGATGAGCCAGTAATTAAAGCTGAGAAAGCCAAGGTTGATGGCCCAAAAGTTATGGGCACCATTAATCTAGATGAACTTACCCCAGCTGCGCGAAAGAAGAAGCTAGCAGAAGAGAAGGCCGCTAAAGAAAAAGCCGCTGCAGAAGAAGCTGTTAAAGCTAAAGCAGCTGCAGAGGCAAAAGCCAAGTCAGATGCTGAGGCGGCAAAAAAGGCAGCCGAAGAAGCAACAGAAGGCGAGGTAATTAAGGCCAAAGTAGAGAAGCTTGCTGGCGCGAAAGTGCTAGGTAAAATGGAACTTCCGGTTGAGAAACCAAGAGAGAAGAAACCAGTTGCAACGTCTAACGATTCTGCAGATAAAAAGCGTAAACGTAAACGGGTTAGAAGACCTGCCGAAGGTGGCGCTGGAGCTGGTTCAACCGGTGGCGGACAAAGAGGCGGTGGCAGAGGAGCCAGAGCTAAAAAGCCAGAGCTAACGGATGAGGAAATCCAGAAGCAGATTAAAGAAACACTTGCTCGACTAAGTGGTAATAAAACCAAGTCTAAGGGAGCAAAGTATAGAAGAGAAAAACGACAAGCCATTGCCGAAAGGACAGAGGCTCAAGAAGAACAACAAGAACGCGAAAAGCAAATTCTTAAGGTTACGGAGTTCGTAACTGCAAATGAATTGGCGAGCATGATGGACGTTCAGGTGAACGAGATTATTGCCGCTTGTATGAGTTTGGGAATGTTCGTTTCCATTAACCAGAGGTTAGATGCAGAAACACTTACCATTGTTGCCGAGGAATTTGGTCACGAGGTTGAGTTTGTAAGCGCTGAGGTTCAGGATAGCGTTCTTGAAGAGGAGGATGACGAAAGTAGAATGGTTGCAAGACCACCTATTGTAACCATCATGGGTCACGTTGATCACGGTAAAACTTCTTTGCTGGATTACATTAGAGATGCCAACGTAATTGGAGGTGAAGCCGGTGGTATTACACAGCACATTGGTGCTTACGGTGTTGAGTTTGGAGATGGAAAACGTATTGCTTTCCTTGATACTCCTGGTCACGAGGCGTTTACCGCCATGCGTGCACGTGGTGCGCAAGTAACAGACGTAGTAATTATTGTAATTGCTGCTGATGATAGCGTGATGCCTCAAACAAAAGAGGCCATCAATCACGCGCAAGCGGCAGGCGTACCAATGATTTTTGCCCTTAACAAAATGGATAAGGATGGTGCCAACCCAGACAAGGTTATGGAGGAACTATCTCAAATGAACATTCTTGTAGAAGATTGGGGAGGTAAGTATCAGTGCCAGAAAATTTCGGCTAAGTCTGGAGAAGGTGTTGACGATCTTCTTGAGAAAGTATTGCTTGAGGCCGAATTGCTTGAACTAAAAGCTGACCCAGGTAAGAGAGCAGTTGGTACAATTATAGAATCGGAGCTTGATAAAGGTCGAGGATATGTTTCTACCATGCTTGTTCAGGCTGGTACGCTTAAAGTTGGAGATATTCTTCTTGCAGGAAGCCATAGTGGTAGAGTAAAAGCACTCTTTAACGAGCGTGGTTTGCCAATGGATCAGGCAGGTCCATCAATGCCAGCGCAGGTTCTTGGTTTAGATGGCGCGCCATCTTCTGGAGACACATTCAACGTTATGGATGATGAGAAAGAAGCACGTGCTGTAGCAACCAGAAGACTTCAACTACAGCGTGAGCAAGGTCTAAGAACGCAAAAGCACATTACGCTTGATGAGATTGGAAGACGAATTGCAATCGGAGATTTCCAAGAGCTTAACCTTATTGTTAAAGGTGATGTGGATGGTTCTATCGAAGCACTTTCTGATTCGTTATTGAAACTTTCTACTGAGAAAATTGCGATTAACATCATTATGAAAGGTGTTGGTCAGATTTCTGAATCGGATGTTCTTTTGGCATCTGCATCAGACGCAATTGTAATCGGTTTCCAAGTAAGACCATCACTAGGCGCTAGAAAAATTGCTGAGCAAGAGCAAATTCAGATTAAACTTTACAGCATTATTTACGATGCTATTGAGGAGGTTAAATCTGCAATGGAAGGCATGCTTGCACCAGAGTTTGAGGAGCAAATTGTTGGTAATATCGAGGTTCGGGAAACCTTCAAGATTACCAGAGTTGGAACCATTGCTGGTTGTATGGTACTTGATGGTAAAGTTGGCCGAAACACCAAGGTTCGTGTAATTAGAGACGGAATTGTTGTTTATACCGGAGAACTTGCATCGTTGAAACGATTTAAGGAAGACGTAAAAGAAGTAGCCAAAGGTTACGAGTGCGGTCTTAACATAGATAAGTACAACGACATTAAGGTTGGCGACATCATTGAAGGATACGAAATTGTTGAGGTAAAAGCGAAGCTGTAATCTCAAGGTAACGTAATTGACTACTGACGAATTGACAACGGCCCCAACGCGGGTTAGGTTCATGGGAAAAGGTAAAGACTACTCAGAGTTTCTAAAACTTAGGTTGGCTTCGTTGGTCGTTTTGTCCACGGTAATCTGCTACGGATTAGCCGCTACGGATTTCAATATTTATACAATGGTTGCCCTAATTGTTGGCGGAACCATGCTTACTGGAGCCTCAAACGGTTTTAACGAAATCATTGAGAAAGACCTCGATGCCTTGATGGATAGGACCAAATCGCGTCCGTTGCCAACATCAAAAATGACCATTACCGAAGCCTACATTGTAGCAAGCTTATTCGGTGTTTTAGGAATAGGCATTCTTGGTTTCCTAATTAACCCAATGTGCGGAATACTAGGCTTTATTGCCTTGGTGCTTTACGTAGCGGTTTATACTCCATTGAAAAGAAAAACACCATTTGCAGTGTTTGTTGGAGCGTTTCCAGGTTCAATTCCTCCTATGTTAGGTTGCGTTGCAGCTACAGAAGGTTTTGGAGAAATCACACATTTGGCCTTAATGATGTTTGCAGTGCAATTCATCTGGCAGTTCCCACATTTTTGGGCAATTGCATGGCGTATTAATGATGATTATTTGAAAGCAGGTTTCAAAATGTTACCATCCCCCGCAGGGAGAGACAAGGCAAGTGCCTTTCAAATATTGGTTTATGCAATTGGGCTTATTCCGGTAAGCTTAGTTCCTGTTTTCTTCGGATATACTGGAATATTTTCGGCCGTTATAGCCATAATTGCTGGGGTTGTGTTTGCTAAGCAAGCCTTTGACCTTTATCGTTCGCTTTCAGCGGATGATGCAAAAAAACTCATGTTCGGATCATTCGTTTACCTGCCAGTTGTTCAATTGGCATATCTCATAGACAAGCTTTATATACATGGAGTCTAAAATTCAGAAAGAAAACAGCAGCCATAGAGCAAAGAAAATGTTCGTTTGGATTGGAGTTGTCAGTAGCGCAATGTTTTTTGCAGCTTTTACCAGTGCGTACATCGTTTTACAGGCAGACCACTTTTGGGTGAAAGACCAATTGCCGCAGATGTTCAGCATAAGCACAATCATTCTTCTTGTAAGTAGTGCTACGCTTTTCTTGGCAAAAAGAAGTGCCGCGAGCGATAATAACTCTGGTCTTAAACTTTGGCTAGTTGTAACCTTTGCTCTTGGGTTAGGATTTATGGGAACGCAATATTTAGGCTGGAGCGAGTTAAAGTCTGAAGGCAAATTTTTTGTTGGAGATTTAAGTAATCTTCAAGGCGAGTACGGAGTAGATTACACCATAATGATGCGAGGTGAGCCCGTTCTTTATGACCAAGGCAACTACTACAAACCTGGCGACATTAACTTTCTAGAGCCTATTAATGAAAGGATTGATAACACCTTTAATATCAGCGGTTCGTTTCTTTATCTCTTGTCAGGATTGCATGTAATTCACCTTTTGGGCGGTCTTATTTGGCTTATTGTATTATTGGTGTTCAGCTTTGGAGACAAAATTTCAGCACAAAAACTACTGCCTATTGAACTTGGTTCCATCTATTGGCACTTTCTTGATATTCTGTGGGTGTATCTGTTCTTGTTTTTACTATTTATTCGTTAAAATTGCATCGACTTAAAAATCAGGTCTTTATAATCATTCTAAATAATGTCAGGACACGTTAGTCAAACAGCCGCTTCTACCCACAGCGATCATAGCGCAGACCCATGGGGAGGAGGAACATCACCATACAAGATTAGTTATGGAAAAATGATGATGTGGTTTTTCCTTGTATCGGATGCATTCACATTTTCAGGACTTCTAACCGCATACGGCTTCATGCGCCACAAGTATGAAGACATCTGGCCTACGGCTGGAGATGTGTTTACTCACTTCCCATTTTATGATGGACACATTGAGTTAGCGTATGTAGCACTAATGACTTTTATTCTAATTGCCTCCTCGGTAACTATGGTTTTAGCTGTAGAAGCTGGGCATAGAATGAAAAAGAAAAGTGTTCAGTTGTGGATGGTGCTTACCATTGTAGGTGGTGCGGTATTCGTTGGCTCTCAAGCATGGGAGTGGTACCATTTTATTCACGGAACGCATCACGGAGCCTACCTTCTTGAAGATGGTGTTACCGTTATGAGACATAAAGTTGACCCACAAACACACGTAGTTTCAGAAGACATTTTTCTTGTTCCTGTAAACAGGGAAGGAGAACTAAACGAGTTTAGCGGATTTAGAGAGGTTTCTGGTCACGAAGCAGCGGTTATGAAATCTAGCGCAACCCATATTCATGGAGCTAACTTAAAGCACAATGAGTATGGTATTCCGTTGTTTGCAGACTTCTTCTTCTTCATTACGGGATTTCACGGATTCCACGTATTCTCAGGAGTGGTAATCAACTTCATCATATTCTTGATGGTTGTAGAAGGCAAGTTTGAGAAAACAGGACATTACGAAATGGTAGAGAAGGTTGGTCTGTACTGGCACTTCGTTGACCTTGTATGGGTTTTCGTATTTACATTCTTCTACCTACTCTAACAGTTAGCATTTAAGAGCATAAGTCAATGGACGCAAGAGACGACATTTACGAATACAGTTTAGACACTCACCATAGTGAGGAGGAAGGCAAAAAAATGCGGAAGAAGTTTTACTTCGTTCTAGCATTACTTTCTATCGTAACAATCATAGAGGTTGGTATGGGAATGATTTGGTCTAGAGATGAATCTATGAAGGAGATTCTCAAGTACACATTCATCATCCTTACCCTTGTAAAAGCAGGTTACATTACAATGATTTTTATGCACCTTGGTGATGAAAAGAAAAGCTTTCAAGCTGTTGTGCTACTACCGTATTTCATACTCATTGGGTATTTGATTTTCATCTGTTTGGTAGAGGCACTTTACGCTGGCGAACTACGGCCGCTAATTGAAAACTATTTGGGCTTCTGATGAAAGGTGAAACAGGGCCCAAAAAGTATCTGATACTCTTTATCATACTTTTTGCCCCAACTATTGCATATCTATTTTTTGTAAGAGGTGAGCACAATTTTGCTCACCTTCCTTTTATCACCTATACAGATGTAAATGGTGAAGTTCAAAAAAGGAAAGCACCCGATTTTTCCTTTGTTAACCATAAAGGAGATACAATTTCCCGTTCAGATTTAGAAGGGAAAATCTATCTGGTAGATTTCTTTTTTACCTCCTGCCCATCCATCTGTCCTGTAATGACAGCCAACTTGATGAAAATTGAGAACAGGTTTGACCATTACGGGCAACTTTCAATATTGTCTCATACTGTTGATCCTGTGCGTGACACACCAGAAGTTCTTGCGGAGTACGCAGATTACAGAAACATAACATCCGAGGATTGGCACTTCCTTACAGGAGAAAAAGATTCGCTTTACTCCGTGGCCTACAAATATTTGTCTAGTGCAATGGAAGACGAGTCAGCACCTGGCGGCTTTCTTCATACCGAATACTTTGTACTCGTAGATAAAGAAGGCTATCTACGTTCTAGAGAGGACGATAACGGGAACATTATTGGTGTTTATGACGGAACCAATGCGCAGCACATAAGAGACCTCATAGACGATATTAAAGTGCTTATTGCCGAATACAACTTGGAACTCAAGAAGAACGACAAGCCAGAAGGCAATGAAGGATAAAACGGTCTTCAAAATCATTCTGGCTTTATCGGTTGTGGTTTTCGGGCTTATTGTAGTGCTATATTCTTTACCCAAGGCAGAATTCATTCCTGAATGGGCAAAGCAACTACCGTTGTTAAATGCAACAATTAATGGCACGTGCTCTATTCTGCTTGTTACATCATTATGGTGCATAAAGAACAAGAATATTCTATGGCATAAAAGGCTTAACGTAACTACGTTTGTTCTGTCAAGTCTGTTTTTGGTCTCATACATTATCTTTCATTCTTTTGGAGTTGAAACCAAGTTTCCTGCTGATAATCCAATTCGACCTTTTTACCTAGTAATACTCCTAACACACATTTTGCTGGCGGCAATTGTGTTGCCTCTTGTCCTAGTATCGTTTTACTTGGGACTTTCTGGTAAGACTGAACAACATCGAAAAGTCTCTAAATTTACCTTTCCAATATGGCTGTATGTTACAGTTACAGGTGTGGTTGTTTACCTGATGATTTCACCATATTATCAGTTTTAGGATGAAAAAAGGATTCTTCTACTTACTTGGGTTTGTTGCTTTAGGTACCACGGTTTTGTTACCAGAAACGGTAGAAGCCCAATGCAGTATGTGCCGTGCGGTAACCAACTCAAACCAACTATCGGATGATGCTTTTACGATAGGCAATGGCTTAAATAATGCAATCGTTTATCTAATGTTTACTCCGTATGTAATGGCGGCATTTTTCTTTTACGCCTTTTACAGAAAGCAGATTACGGCCTGGTTTAAATCCAAGTTTAGCAGCTAATTTCAAAATCTAACCAACAAAAAAGCCCGTCCAATTTGAACGGGCTTTTTTATGAGTTTTATTCTGGCTGCTTATCTCAATGAAACCGCTGCGGTTCCAATAAGTGCCTTATCAATATAAATTTCTACTGTATGCTTGCCCTTCTCAAATTTTGTGGCTGGGGCTAGGTAGTAAAGGCATAAGTCTTCAATCTGCTCGTTGGCATATTCAACTTCCTGGCTTACGCTGTAAGTCATTGAGCCACCTTCAAATTCAAATTCTTCTCCTCGTCCTTTTGTAAGAACCTTTCCGTTAGGATCAACAATCCTTACATAAACAGTTTTGCTGCCTGCTTTTGCAATTGGGTTTTCGCTGAGCGTAAAGCAAATACGAAGCTTTTCAATTCTGCTAGCCTTGCTGTTTACTTTCTCTTTCTTGCCTCTTACTCCTTCAACAGCAATCTTGTAAGCAGTTAGCACAGAACCCATGGCAACTTGGTTAGCCAAATCCATGTTCTCGTTGGTGAGTTCTTGATTTAAACCAGTCTGTTTGGTGTATTCACCTTCCAGATTTCCAAATTCACCTTGTAGAGAATCGTGGGCAGCAAACAAGCTATCAAACTTGGCCTCCATGGTCTCATACTTCTCGTTCATTGCCTTCAACTGGCTTCTGTACCAGCTTAGTTTGGCTGCATCGCCTTTGTACTTCTCAACATCGGCTTTAAGCTGCTCAATTAGGCTTTTTTGCTCTGTAAGTTCAGCAGATAATGCCCCGTTCTCATCTTCCAGACCAGCGTATTTTCCTAGCAGAACATCTAACTCTTGAGTTAGCTCGTCTTTCTCCTCGGTTAAGACACGTTTTTCTTCAGCAAGCTTATCGTTAGCTTCTTTTTGCTCGTACAATTGCCAAGCTAAAATGCCTGATAAAACGAGAAGTATTACCGCTAGTATGAGGAATACCTTATTACTCTGAGACTTTTCCTTGTCTTCCATTTATTGGTTGAGGTGGGTTAAGCGGTCAAAAATATAAAAAAGAGGTAACTTAAATCTCGCTGGCAACAACGGTTTCAGCGTTTGCAACATGATGATAAATAAGCGCCTTTCAATCATACAAGATGTGCTCGGATTGTTTTACCCACGCGTTTGCGGAGGGTGCGACTCACATCTGATGAAACATGAGCAAAACTTGTGTCTCTCATGTATCCATGGTTTGCCCAAAACATATTTTTGGGATTATGATGTAAATCCTATCGAAAAGTTGTTTTGGGGGAAGCTAGAAGTTAGTTCGGCCTGCGCATTTCTTCATTTCGAGAAAGACAACGTTGTACAACGATTGATGCATAGGTTTAAATACCAAGGTAAATCTGAAATTGGAACGGAGCTAGGCAGATTGTTTGCTTCGACATTAATAGATAAAAACTGGTTTACGGATGTTGATGTGATAATGCCCATTCCGTTACACAGCTCAAAAGAACAAAGGCGCGGATACAATCAAAGTGCGTACATAGCAACAGGAATGGGAGAAGTTTTTGATGTTGCTGTAAGGAACAACGGCCTGACGAGAACTGTAGCCTCAGAGAGTCAAACTCGGAAATCTAGATTTGATAGAACAGAAAACGTAGAAAGCGTTTTTCAGGTTGATAACCCCAATTATATAAAAGGTAAAAATGTACTACTGGTTGATGATGTTGTTACAACTGGAGCCACATTAGAAGCCGCTGGGTTAGAGCTTAAGAAAGCCGGAATAGGAAGGTTGTACATTGCCACTATTGCAGTTGCATAGGTTGTTAACACTTTGCCGCATTTCCTTAGCTTTTCTTGGCAGATGAACTTATGCTAAAAGGCTATCTTTGCACGTTCAACCCGTGCTTACATCCATGTCGGAAAGTAAATACAAACAAGGAAAATTATTATCTGAGGTAAATCTACCTGCAGATTTGCGGAAGCTTAAAGAGAGCGACCTAGAACAGTTTTGTGCTGAATTGAGGCAGTATATCGTAGATATTGTATCAGTTAATGGCGGACACTTTGGTGCCAGCCTTGGTGTTGTGGAGATGACCACCGCACTGCATTATGTTTTTAACACGCCAGAGGATCAACTCGTATGGGATGTAGGCCATCAGGCTTATGGCCATAAAATTATTACTGGCAGAAAAGAGGTCTTTCATACTAATAGAAAGTACAAGGGATTAAGCGGTTTCCCGAAAAGGAAAGAAAGCGATTACGACACGTTTGGTGTTGGTCATTCAAGTACATCCATTTCAGCCGCGCTTGGAATGTCTGTTGGTTCTAGACATAAAGGAGATACCCAAAAACAGCACATTGCCGTAATTGGTGATGGTGCAATGACTGGAGGTTTGGCTTTTGAAGGACTAAACCACGCTGGCGTTGAGAATAGCAACCTACTGGTTGTGCTCAACGATAATTGCATGAGCATTGATCCAAATGTTGGCGCGCTTAAAGAATACCTAACAGATATTACCACTTCTCACACCTATAATAAGGTAAGAGATGAGGTTTGGAATCTGCTTGGCCATGTAAGTAAGTTTGGGCCAAATGCACAGGAGATTGCATCTAAGATTGAAAGCGGAATCAAGGCCACTTTACTCAAGCAAAGTAACCTTTTCGAGTCTTTAAACTTTAGATACTTCGGTCCAATTGATGGGCACGATGTAAACCATATGGTCAAGGTGATGCAGGATTTGAAAGACATTCCTGGACCTAAGATTCTTCATTGTTTAACCACCAAAGGCAAAGGCTACCAGCCAGCGGAGGATGGAGATACAACTAAGTGGCACGCTCCGGGTCTTTTTAACAAAGACACAGGAGAAATTAAACTGGTTAAGCCAGCTGAGCCACAGGCGCCAAAGTATCAGGATGTGTTTGGCCATACTATGGTAGAGCTTGCTGAAAAGAATGACAAAGTTGTGGGTGTTACCCCAGCCATGCCTTCGGGTTGTTCGTTAAATATTATGATGAAAGCAATGCCAGACAGAGCTTTCGATGTTGGAATTGCCGAGCAGCACGCAGTTACCTTCTCCGCAGGAATGGCCACGCAGGGCTTGGTTCCTTTCTGCAACATTTACTCAACGTTTATGCAGCGCGCCTATGATCAGGTTATACATGATGTGGCGTTGCAAGAGTTGAATGTTGTTTTATGCCTTGATAGAGGCGGAGTTGTTGGTGCTGATGGTGCCACGCATCACGGTGCTTTCGATATAGCGTATATGCGTTGCATTCCGAACATTAAGATAGCCTCTCCAATGAATGAAGAGGAACTTCGGAACCTCATGTACACTTCTCAGTTAGAAGATGCTGGAGTTTGGTCAATAAGATATCCGCGAGGAACAGGCGTTATGCCAAACTGGAAAACGCCTTTTAAAAAGGTTGAAGTTGGTACCGGAAGAAAAATTTCTGATGGTAATGATGTTGCTATTCTCAGTTTAGGTCATGTAGGAAATTACGTGGTAGAGGCATCTGAAGAACTAACAGCCAAAGGCATTTCTGCTGCGCATTATGATATGCGATTTGCAAAGCCTTTAGACCAGAACTTGCTTCGCGAAGTGTTTGAAAAGCACTCTAAAGTGATAACCATAGAAGATGGTTGTTTAACTGGCGGGTTTGGAAGTGGAATTATTGAATTCATGTCGGATAATGGTTACTTTGCTCAGGTACAACGCCTCGGAATCCCTGATCGGTTTGTTGATCACGGTACGCAAAAAGAGTTGCATTTAGAGTGCGGGTATTATAAAGATGATATTGTTGAAGCAGCCGTTAAACTTGTTGGAATTAGTGAAAAGGCCGCTGCTAGCTAAGCTGTTTTTAGGCTTATTCCTTCTTTGTTCTCTTAGTCTGATTTCTTCTGAGGCTCAAGCCCAGAAGTTGGCTGTTGGAGCTAAAAAGGGAACCAATAACCATGTTATGTATTTGGAGTTTGGCGGAGCAGGATATTTCTATTCCGTAAACTATGAGCGTTTGCTATTGCACAGACAAACGTTTGCCATGTTCGCGCGTCTTGGTTTCGAATACATTCCAGTTGGTACCGCAGATAGGCTAATTCACTTTCCGTTGGGCGTTAATTTTACCATTGGTCAGAAAAGACATAGGGCAGAAGCAGGTTTAGCCGCTCTGTTCAGAATGAATTTTGATCCAGGTGTGGGTTTTGGAGAAGGCTTCTACTTAACAAACCCTCCTACGCGAATTTTCATCGCGCCATCTGTTGGTTATCGGTATCACCATAAACCAAACGAGTGGGGAGAATCGTTCTTCCTACGTGCAACATTTACCCCGTTAATTGGGATGGATGTCTTCCAGAATCAACCTTATTTCTTGCCACACGCAGGAATAAGTATTGGCCGTACTTGGAGCAATCAGAATAGGAAGGGCAAATAAGCCTTTTGATACTAACTTTTGAGCAAAAGAAAAGCCCCGCTATATAGCGAGGCTTTGCATTGTAAAGTAATTATTCGTCTTGCGCGAATTAGCTTCCGCAAGCTTCACACTCATCTGGGTTGTCTAGAGAGCATAAAATCTGCGCTTGCGCTTCGGTAATTGTAACGCCCTGCGCTCCAGCTTCAGCGGCTGGTCTGGCCACCATTACTGGTGTTGCCAAATCTGATTTTGGAGCTGCTGGTGCAGCAGGTGCTGTTGCTGCTGGAGCTTCTGTTGCTTGCTCTTCAACCAACTTAACTGCTGGCTCGGTAACTTCAGCCGTAGGCTCAGTTTTAGCATCCTTGTTAACGGTAAACTGAATAGCAGATGCCGCAGCTTGTGTTCTCAGGTAATACATACCCGTTTTCAAACCAGCTTTCCAAGCGTAGAAGTGCATTGATGTAAGCTTTCCGAAGTTCGGATTCTGCATAAACAGGTTCAAACTCTGGCTTTGGTCAATGTAAGCGCCACGGTCGGCAGCCATATCAATAATGTCTTTCATGCTCAACTCCCAGATAGTTCTGTAAAGCGTTCTGATGTTCTCAGGAATTTCCTCAATTGCCTGGATTGACCCTCCATTTGCAATTAATTTATTCTTCATGTCATCATTCCAAAGACCCAATTTTACAAGGTCTTTAAGAAGGTGCTTGTTAACTACCACAAACTCACCAGAAAGAACTCTTCTTGTGTAAATGTTTGAGTGATATGGCTCAAAGCATTCGTTGTTTCCAAGAATTTGAGAAGTAGAAGCTGTTGGCATTGGAGCAACAAGCAATGAGTTACGTACTCCGTACTTTTTTACTTCTTCTTTCAATACATCCCATTCCCAACGAGCTGATGGAGTAACTCCCCACATGTCGTACTGGAATTGTCCTTCAGAAACTGGAGAACCTGGGTACGTTTGGTAATGCCCAAATTCCTTGGCTAGGTCTTTAGAGCAAGTCATGGCGGCATAATAAATCGTCTCAAAAACCTCCTTGTTCAATTGCTTCGCTTCGGCAGAATCGAATGGCAAACGCATTTTAATGAACGCATCGGCTAAACCTTGAACACCTAAACCAATTGGTCTGTGACGGAAGTTTGAGTTCTCAGCTTCCTTAACAGGATAGTAGTTTCTATCAATAATCTTGTTAAGGTTTTTGGTTGCCACATAAGTAATGTCAAACAACTTTTGGTGGTCGAACTCACCTTCTGGAGTAACAAACTTTGGTAGGGCTAGAGAAGCTAGGTTACAAACTGCAACTTCATCTTTGGCTGTGTATTCAACAATCTCAGTACACAAGTTTGAAGACTTGATTGTACCCAGATTTTGCTGATTTGACTTTCCGTTACAAGCATCTTTGTAAAGCATGTAAGGCGTTCCAGTTTCAATCTGAGATTCCATAATATTGAACCAAAGATCCTGTGCTTTTACTGTCTTGCGGCCTTTTCCTGCTGCTTCGTATTCTTCATACAAAGCCTCAAATTTTGGTCCCCAGCAATCGCCCAAACCTGGTGCTTCGTTAGGACAGAAAAGTGTCCAATCTCCACCAGCTTCAACACGCTTCATAAACAAATCTGGAACCCACATTGCGTAGAAAAGATCACGTGCTCTGTTCTCTTCTTTACCGTGGTTTTTCTTCAGGTCTAGGAAGTCGTAAACATCTGCATGCCAAGGCTCTAGGTAGATGGCGAAAGAACCTTTTCGCTTACCACCACCTTGATCTACATAACGAGCTGTGTCGTTGAAAACACGCAACATTGGAACAATTCCGTTTGATGTTCCGTTGGTGCCTTTGATGTATGAACCTGTTGCACGAACGTTGTGCATGCTTAGGCCAATTCCGCCTGCAGACTGAGAAATTTTAGCACACTGCTTAAGCGTATCATAAATTCCATCAATACTATCTTCTTGCATTGTAAGCAAGAAGCAGCTGCTCATTTGAGGCTTTGGAGTTCCTGCATTGAAAAGGGTTGGAGTAGCATGTGTAAACCAACGCTCAGAAAGAAGGTTGTACGTCTCAATTGCCGATTTAATATCATCCTTATGGATACCAACAGAAACACGCATTAACATGTGCTGCGGACGTTCGGTAATTTGTCCGTTAGTCTTTAGTAGGTAACTCCTTTCTAAGGTTTTAAAGCCGAAGAAATCGTACCCGAAATCTCTATCGTAAATAATTGTTGAATCAAGTAACTCAGAATTCTCATCAATGATTTTGTACACGTCATCAGCAATCAGCGAAGCTCCTTCCCCAGTCTTCGGATCGATGTATTCGTACAATTTCTTCATCGTTTTTGAGAACGACTTGATGGTTGACTTGTGCAGGTTTGAAACCGCAATACGGCTTGCAAGCAATGCATAGTCTGGGTGTCTTACAGTAAAAGAAGCGGCAGTTTCTGCTGCTAATTCATCTAACTGTTGCGTGGTTACACCTTCATAAATTCCTTCAATCACCTTCATGGCAACTGGAATAGAATCTACAATAGGATCCAGGCCGTAGCACAGCTTCTGAATTCTGGCCGTTACCTTATCAAACTTGATAGTTTCTTTTCGGCCGTCTCTTTTTAAAACATACATGGGGAAAGGGTTTAGGTGATTGAGTTATCTTGTATTCGGTCTAATTAAAAGTCTGCGTCAACAGTAAAATCGTGGTTACCAGTTCCATCTCCCATAACGCCAGCTTTCTGGTACTCTGATACGCGCTTCTCAAAAAAGTTTGTTTTTCCTTCAAGAGAAATCATTTCCATAAAGTCAAATGGGTTGGTTGCATTGTAAACCTTAGGGCAACCTAGTTCTCCCAATAATCTGTCTGCAACAAACTCGATGTATTGGCACATTAGTTTGGCATTCATTCCAATAAGTGCAACTGGAATTGCATCGGTAACAAACTCTTTTTCGTACTCAACGGCTTCGGTAATTACAGCTGTAACTTCTGCTACTGGTAGCTTTTCTTGAAGTTGGTTGTACAGCAAGCAAGCGAAGTCACAGTGTAGGCCTTCGTCTCTAGAAATAAGCTCGTTAGAGAAAGCCAATCCTGGCATTAAACCTCTTTTCTTTAGCCAGAAAATAGAGCAGAAACTACCAGAGAAGAAAATTCCTTCTACTGCTGCAAAAGCAACAAGTCTTTCTGCAAAGCTTCCGTTTTCAATCCAGCGTAAAGCCCAATCTGCTTTCTTACCAACGCATGGTAAAGTCTCAATTGCGTTGAATAGGAAGTCCTTCTCTTTGTTGTCTTTTATGTAAGTGTCAATTAGAAGAGAGTAGGTTTCTGCATGGATGTTTTCAATAGCAATCTGGAAACCATAGAAGCATCTTGCTTCTGGGTATTGTACCTCATTAAGGAAGTTAATTGCCAGGTTTTCGTTTACAATGCCATCGCTTGCAGCGAAGAATGCCAACACATGTTTAATGAAGTGACGCTCATCCTTAGTAAGCTTGTTTTCCCAGTCGGTCATGTCTTGCTGAAGATCAATTTCTTCGGCAGTCCAGAAGCTCGCCTCAGCTTGCTTGTACATGGCCCACATTTCCTTGTGCTTAATTGGGAAAATCACAAAACGATCATTCGTTTCTTTAAGAATTGGTTCAACCGCAAGGGATGTTTTTGCTGGTAGTATTTCGTTCAAGTTTGCTTCTGTTTTTTCCGTTGGTTGATCCATTTTTTCCGTGTTTTTAGGCGTTAATAATCCCTGAAGTCGGAGGCTAATTTTTTATCGAGAATCGTCTCGTAAAACAGGCCTTCGACCTAAAAATTGTTCTTGTTGTAAACTCTAAGTTGTTGAATTTGAGAGACTTGAGGTGTCAAGTGCTCCAGTGAATTCAGCCCTTCAAAAATTCAAAAAAAGAGCGTTGGGAGGGCGATTTAGTAATTAACAATCGGCCATAGTTTTTAACATCACGGCTATTAACACTACGTTAATAAAAACTTATAACGCCTGTATCCGTTGCTACCACTTAATTGTTGGTTAGATGACATAAAATGTAACTCCAAAATAGTTGCAGGTGCAATTTCAAATGTTACAAGAAAAATGGGTTGAAAACGACAGTGTAAATCCCGAAATTGATTTTAGTCGGAAGTCTTTCGAAGTTTGTCGATAGTTTCGAGTTCTTCGTACCAGGCTCTCCCGTATTTGCGAGTTAACGGCTCTTTTAAAAACTTGAAAAGTGGTACGTCTAGCTTGGCTCCACAATCACATGCGGGTTTGCAGATTTTCCATTTGTTGTAGTTAACCGCATCGTACGCTTCATGTTCCGTTATTCTTACTGGGTACAAGTGGCAAGAAATAGGTTTTTTAAAGTCGATGTCTCCAGCCAATTGCGCTTTTTCAATTCCACAAGAAACCATTCCGCTATCATCAACTAGCGCAAACGCACATCTACCGTCATCTAGCAGAGAAGTGCCCTTGTCGCCATCAACATCAATTTCAAAAACACCTTTTTGGGCAATCATGGCTTTTCCTTCCTCATCTAGGTAAGGAAGAATGTCATCTACAATTTCTTCCAAAAGGCCGATTTCTTCATCGGTTAACGGAGCACCCGCATCACCCTTTACGCAACATGCACCTTTGCAAGCGTTTAGGTCGCAAACGAAATAGCGTTCTAAAAGGTCTAGCGAGACCAGTGTTTTTTGAATGGCTAACATCTGCTTAGTATTCTACAATTCTTAGGGTGTCAAGCGTCAAGCGCTGCTTTAACCAAGTTTGAAGTATCTCCTTGTCTTTCGATTTGGATTTTGAAGACTGTCCGCTTTTCCATTCCATAATAAAGGTTGGAATAGTATCGATTTTTGTACCGTTCATTTCTAATGTAGGAGCATATGCCAAGCGGCTAACATTAGGGTACAGGGTAGCAACCTCCTCCGACAGTCCTTTAAAGGGAATGGCGCCTTTTTGATATTGAATTACCTGATTTTCTAACTGAACGATTTCCTTATTCTTTTTAGCAATCAAATCTTCATTCCTTTTATATAGGTCTTCCAAAATCCCAACACGCACTTCTTTAGAAAGCTTTCCGGCAATATCAGAACTCACGTCTTTAGGCTGATGAATCTTCAAAACTGTGTTTTCTAGTCCAACATCTAACATGGTTTTTTGCAGTTGCTGTTTCATCTGCTCAGCAACCGGTTCTCCCATAATAAAGATGTCAATACGCGAGATGGTGTCGGTGTAAGTAATCTTTTTGCTGATGATTTCCGTGCCATCAATGTCAAGGTTTTGTGCAATGAAATTTTCTGCGCGGCCTTGGAAAATGGTCTCCTTTACCAAGCCATAAAAAATCCAAGTACTTGGCAGGACTATCATAATAACACCAACAACCATGTAGCGCTTTACTCTTTTTTCTGTTTCAGCATTTACAAAACTGACCAACGGAAATTTGAGGTAGCGCACAATTAAGAATGTGGAGCCAGCAATAAATAGGGAGTTAATTGTGAAGAGATAAAGCGCTCCCGCGAAGTAGGATAAGTTGCCTGTTGCCAATCCGTAACCAGCAGTACAAAGTGGTGGCATAAGTGCAGTTGCAATTGCAACACCAGGAATTACGTTTCCTCTATTTCTTCTCGAAACGCCAATTATACCAGCCAGTCCGCCAAAAATGGCAATCAATGCATCTAGGAAAGTGGGCTTCGTTCTAGCCAATAATTCTGGCTGTGCTTCTCTTAAAGGTGTGATTAGAAAGTAGAGTGTCGAAGTGATTAACGCCACAACCACCATTACGCCAAAGTTCTTGAGCGCACGCTTTAGCATGTTCCAATCGTTGGTGCCAACGGATAAACCAATGGCCAATATTGGACCCATCAGAGGAGAAATAAGCATGGCGCCAATTACAACTGCTGTGCTGTTAAGGTTAAGGCCAATGCTTGCAATAAAAATGGAGCAAATGAGAATCCAAACCACGTAGCCACGGAAAACCATGTCTTTTCTAATAGTCTCGATGGTGCCTTCTAAATCGAAGTCATCGGCCAAATTCATGGTGCTTCTGGCAAAATCTCGCAATCCAACTAGCACTCTAAGTGCCTTCACATTAAATGCTGCGTTTGACTTTTCTTCCGGTGCAGACGGAGTGTTTGAGTTCTCTTCCATGTTGTGCTAAAAGCGTCCGCTTGGGCTATCAATTTTTCTAGCTTTGCGGCCAGCAAAATTACAGCATTCCACATCAGTATTATCAAATGAACAACGAGGATCTTTTTAAGAGCATTATTGGCCACAGCAAGGAATATGGTTTTATTTTTCAGAGTAGCGAAATTTATGATGGATTAAGTGCGGCTTACGATTACGCGCAAATGGGCGTGGAATTGAAAAAGAACATCCGCGATTACTGGTGGAAAGCGATGGTTCAATTAAACGAGAACATCGTTGGATTGGATGCTTCAATCTTCATGCATCCCACAACTTGGAAAGCGTCTGGACACGTTGACGCATTCAATGATCCGCTTATTGATAATAAGGATAGCAAAAAGCGCTACCGTGCCGATGTTCTCATTGAAGATTACATGGCCAAGATTGATGCAAAAATTGACAAGGATGTTAAGAAAGCAGTCAAGCGTTTTGGGGATGATTTCGACAAGGAGCAATTCATGGCTACCAATCCGAATGTGCTCAGAAATCTAGCTAAGAAGGACGGAATTCATAAGCGTTTTGTAGATGCTTTGGAAGCTGATGACTTAAATGAAGTTCGTCAGATTATCATCGATTTAGAAATTGCTTGTCCAGTTTCTGGCTCTAAAAACTGGACAGAAGTGCGTCAGTTCAACCTCATGTTTGCAACCGAAATGGGCGCAATGAGCGAAGGCGCTAGCACCATTTACCTCAGACCAGAAACGGCTCAAGGTATTTTTGTGAATTACCTAAACGTTCAGAAAACGGGGAGGATGAAAATTCCTTTCGGTATTGCGCAGACAGGGAAAGCGTTTAGAAACGAGATTGTTGCTCGTCAGTTCATTTTCCGAATGAGAGAATTTGAACAGATGGAAATGCAATATTTCGTTAAGCCTGGAACCGAATTAGATTGGTTTGAAAAGTGGAAAACGAAGCGTTTGGCGTGGCACAATTCAATGGGGTTAGGCGAAGACAAATACCGTTTTCATGCTCACGATAAATTGGCTCACTATGCCAATGCCGCTTTCGATATTGAGTTTGATTTCCCATTCGGTTTTAAAGAACTAGAAGGAATCCATTCTAGAACAGATTTCGATTTAAGTCAGCACGAAGAGTTCTCTGGAAAGAAACTCCAGTACTTCGACCCTGAGGAAAACAAGAGTTACGTTCCGTATGTAGTAGAAACGTCTATCGGATTGGACAGAACCGTGCTTGCTGTGCTTTCTGCTTCTTATCAGAATGAAGAATTAGAAGGCGGAGCCTCCAGAGTTGTGTTGAAATTACCTCCGTTCTTAGCACCGGTTAAGTTGGCTATTCTTCCACTGGTGAAGAAAGATGGTTTGCCAGATAAGGCAATGGAAATTTTCAATCAACTTCGCTTTGACCACAACATTATATATGAGGAAAAAGACAGCATTGGAAAACGCTACCGCAGACAAGATGCCATTGGAACACCTTACTGTATTACTGTTGACCACGATACGTTAGAAGATAACGCAGTTACACTTCGTGATAGAGACACCATGCAACAAGAGCGCGTTCCAATTGAAAAGCTTTCTCAGATAATTGAGGATAAGGTTGGAATGAAGAAGGTGCTGGAGAGTATAGGGTAGTTTTGATTGGTCATCCTGAGTGATTTCTGAAAGAAATCGTATCGAAGGGCGGCCAGCAAAACGGGCTTGGCTCACGCAGTCTCCTTCGATACACCACGTTGAGGCGTGGCACTCAGGATGACTACGCTTTGATTATTAGTAGGTTTAGGGTTGTCTAGTTGTGCTGTGGGTCATCCTGAGTGATTTCGATGAAGTCGAAATTGTATCGAAGGATGCTTGAAGTGTAGCTTTTATTATGGTTAAATTCTTTTACACATACATTCTTCACTGCGTTGACGATTCATACTACGTTGGCGTTACCAACAACTTAGATTTGCGTTTGAGTCAACATCAGGAAGGTCAAATTCCAAGTTGCTACACTTTTTCAAAAAGACCAGTCAAACTGGTTTGTCATCAAATGTTTCCAGACCCGAATCAAGCCCTCATCAATGGTGAGTTTGACAAGCTTCC
Source organism: Flavobacteriales bacterium (assembly GCA_049608805.1). Taxonomy (GTDB): domain Bacteria; phylum Bacteroidota; class Bacteroidia; order UBA10329; family UBA10329; genus UBA10329. The sequence continues at coordinate 21,636 of JBMYXX010000004.1, forward strand.
AAATCTTTCTATGAAGAAGTTCAAGAAGTGACACTTGCATGATTGGTCATGCTGAGCGCTCGACCGCAGGGAGAGTGTATCGAAGGACGGCCGATTAATCCGCGCACCATCCTTCGATACGATTTCTTTCAGAAATCACTCAGGATGACCCAGATGTTCTCGGTCATTGAGGATAAGTTTGGAATATTGGTCTTCACGTCCTTAAAACGACTGTCTATCCCAAAAAACGGCCGTCTGTCCCAGTTTTTTGGTTTTAGCGCCTTCGATGTCGTTTTTCACGTCTCAATTAATCAACACAGATAAACACATGAAGAAAACACTACTATTTATTGCGGGATCAATTCTCTTGAGTTCCAATTTTGGCTTTGCTCAAACACAGGATGTTCAAACAACAAACCAAGCCATTTCAGCTGCTGGTTTTGGTGAATACGACTTAGCAGCTACCAATCTTTTTCGAGGTACGGAGTACCTACTAACACCCACAACGCAGGTACGTCCAATATTTCCAATTGCGGATTTAACCAACGTGTGGACTTCGTCAACACCAGGTTGTTCGTTAGCTATTAATATTGTGGATGCAGGGCTCCAGTCGGTTGCTTTCGAATTTGTGAATGTAGGAACCATTGATGTGGGTGAGACAGTAACGGTTTCTGCAATCAATGGTTATACACCACCTGCGGTTATTGAAGACTATGAAATAACTGCTTTCGGAACCAGCTATATTGGTGCGGATGTTAATTCTAGCAATGACGAAGCTATTGCCAGTTTCTCTGTAACAGATACAGTGTTTGCTAGAGAGAATGGAAACTACACCGGAGCAGCTATGTCTTTTAGTGGCGTTGAGGGGAAACTCTGCAACAAGTTTGAGCTGGTAAATGACGACTATGTCAGCTCTCTTTCTGTTCACATGAAAGCAACTAGTGTAGTAGATACGATAGCTGCTGAAATATTGGTTGATAACGGAGGTACTCCTAGCACAGTGGTAGCCACATCTGCAGAATCATATGCTTCACCTACCAGTGATGATTTCTATACATACCCAATGGTTGCCGGCCCAGTTTTCCTTACTGCGGGCACGTATCATGCTTGTATTACCCAGAATGTGGCAACAAGTTTACAATTAGAGCTAAGTGACACTTATGTTCCGGAAGCAGGCCAGGCATTCTTGTTTGGTAACTGGACTTTCATGGAGGATGCGGGCTTTCCTAACACCCTTATGATTCGTATGAACATGGGAAATTGCGAAGCTGAAGCAGGAAGCTTGGATGCCGTAGCATCTACAGTATGTTTAGATAATGGTACAGCCACATTAGCTGCTGTTACAGGAAGTACCCCTCCTACTGTGCCAGGCGGTGGATATGAAATTCTTTATGTGCTAACGCAGGGAGCAGGCCTGGATATAGTTGACGCCAGCTCTGATGCGGAGTTTACTGTAACAGGAGCAGGTGAGTACACAATTCATACTTTGGTGCACCATCCAAGTACAGTTAACTTTTCACTTCTACCTCCGGGAAGCACGGCTAATGATATTAACGACCTTTTAATACAAGGTGGCGGAACAGTTTGTGGAGCACTGGATTTAGCTGGAGCACCAATTACTGTTGATTTATGCACAGGTATTTCAGACAACTTTTCTGCGGATGCCATTGCTATTTACCCTAACCCATCAAACGGTCAGTTTGTAATTGAAGTTGATGGTGTTGAAGGAGATGCTCAGATTACAATTCTGGATGTTACTGGCCGAGAGGTTTACACAACGGGTGTTGCCATGAATGACACCTTCCGTAAAGAGCTGAACTTAGATGTTTCGAAAGGAACGTACTTGGTGCAGATTGCTACAGTAAAAGGAATGGTTACTCGCAAAATTCAGATTGACTAAAATCGCAATCATTGAAAAATGAAAAGAGCCGTTCCAATTTGGAACGGCTCTTTTTTTGTTTGGAGATTTACTAATTACTAACCATTAAACTGGTTCATCACGAACCGCAGCTCCATTGTGCCAAAAGCCAATGCAGCCTCTGCGGCTTTTTCAATTTTTGGGTTGATGATTTCGAGGTCTTCCGAAGTCCATTCGCCAAGTACATATTCTACTTGTTGGCCTTTGCCAAAATCGTTTCCAACGCCAAAACGTAGGCGAGGATAATCTTGCCGACCAAGAACTTGATTGATGCTTTTTAGCCCGTTGTGGCCGCCATCGCTTCCTTTTTTACGGATGCGAATAACGCCCGTATCCAAAGCAATATCATCTGTAATGATGAGCACGTTCTCTAATGGAACTTTGGTTTCCTGCATCCAATACTGAACGGCTTTTCCGCTCAGGTTCATAAAGGTGCTGGGCTTTACCAAAACGAATGTTCGGCCTTTGTGCTTTATCTCGCACATATCTCCCAAACGGGCTGGCTTAAAACTAGAAGTGGACGCCTTAGCTAAGGCGTCCACTATCTTAAATCCAATGTTGTGACGGGTTTCGGCATACTCGCTGCCAATGTTACCCAACCCAACAATGAGGTATTTCATGCTTATTCAGCTGCTGCTTCGGCAGGTGCTTCACCACCTTCTGCTGCTTCACCTTCAGCTCCTTCTTCACCTTCATCTTCTGCCTCATCTTCAACCATTGCGCCACGCTTCATACGTACAGCAACTATAATTTGATTGTCGTCAGCTAAGAAAGTAACTCCAGGAATATCTAGGTCACCAATTTTAATTGCTTTACCAATTGCTAGATCAGAAATGTCTAGAGAGATAATGCTAGGCATGTCTTTCGGCAAACCTTGAACTTTAACGTTTCTTCTTACAATTCGTAAACGTCCACCGTTAAGAACACCTTTTGCTTGTCCTTTTGTAAGAATAGGTAGTGTCAATCTTACCGGACGTCCTACTAATTCTTGAAAGTCAACGTGTATAATTTTGTCCGTTAACGGATGGTATTGTATTGCCTTAAGAATTGCAGAAACAGTTGTACCATCGATGTCTAAGTTTACGATGTACTGGTTTGGCGTGTAAACCAATTTGCTGAATTGACGCTCATCAATTTGAATGTGCGTTTCTTCTTTCCCTCCATAGACGATGCATGGAACCAAGCCAGCTTTTCTAGCGGCTTTTGCATCGGCTTTCCCTAGGGACTTCCTTTTTGATCCTGTTATTGAGATCGATTCCATTGTTTAATTGTTTTGGTTAATTATTGATTTGATTTAAAAAATGAATTTGGTGCTGATAGACTCGTAATTGTGAGCCTTTGTAATTACATCAGCAAAAAGCGGTGCTACTGAAAGCACGGTTATTTTATTGTTTTCCTGTTTTAGAGGAATAGAATCTGTAGTAACCAATTCTGTTAATCTAGAGTTGGTAATGTTTTCGTGTGCGCTGCCAGACAATAGCGGATGCGTAATACAAGCACGAACCGTTTTTGCACCATGCTCTAACATCATTTCTGCTGCTTTGCAAAGCGTGCCGCCCGTGTCAATAATGTCATCAACAAGTACAACGTCTTTTCCTTCAACATCACCAATTACGGTCATAGCTGCAACCTGATTGGCCACTTTTCTTTGCTTGTAGCAAATAGCCAAATCAACATTTAACGCCTTGGCATAAGCATTGGCTCTTCTGGTACCACCAACATCGGGCGTTGCCATAACCAAATTGTCCAAGTCCATGGTTTTTTTCAAATGATCCATAAACAAGTATGATCCAAACAAGTGATCAACTGGTACATCAAAAAATCCTTGAATTTGGTCTGCGTGCAAATCCATCGTCATAACCCGAGTAACACCTGCGGCTTCCAATAAATCGGCCATTAGTTTAGCACCAATCGGCACTCGCGGCTTTACTTTTCTATCCTGACGAGCCCAACCGAAGTAAGGAATTACCGCTACAATTCTTTTGGCAGAAGCGCGCTTGGCGGCATCAATCATCAAAAGCAATTCTAGCAAGTTATCTCCCGGTGGGAACGTAGATTGAATGATGAAAACATCATCACCACGAATAGATTCTTCAAAGCAAGGTTCAAACTCACCGTCTTTAAAGCGTAAGGTTGTTTGGTTGCTTAAGGGTTGGCCGTACTCCTCTGCAATCTTTTCAGATAGATATCGGGTGGCGTCTCCAGTAAACAGTTTTACGTTAAAAGGCATGGTGTTGCTCCTTGTTTTTCGGGGTGCGAAAGTAAACATTTTGTCTCCTATTTCCGAAGGAAACAAAGCCCTTTGGACGAAAGTAGTTTTCTGTAAGCGAAAAAGGTATAAATTCGCAGCCCCAAATCACTTGCCGAAGTGGCGGAATTGGTAGACGCGCACGACTCAAACTCGTGTTCCGCAAGGAGTGTCGGTTCGACCCCGACCTTCGGTACTCAAACCCTGATACGAAAGTATCGGGGTTTTTTGTTCAACATCATTAGCTTCGCAAACCCAATGCAAGAAGGATTTATTAAATACGACAACCCAGCAAAGCAAGAGCGTTACGACCGCGCTTATCTGCGCATGGCACACGAATGGGCTAAATTGTCGCATTGCGGCAGAAGACAAGTAGGAGCAATTGTTGTAAAAGAGGGGCAAATTATTGCCGATGGTTACAACGGAACGCCTTCTGGTTTTGATAACTGCTGCGAAAACGCTGATGGCGAAACACACTGGTACGTGTTACATGCAGAGGCCAATGCTATAATGAAAGTTGCAAGGTCGATGGCCAGCGCCAGAAATGCCACGCTGTATTTAACCATGTCGCCCTGTAAAGATTGCAGCAAATTGGTGCACCAAGCAGGCATAAAACGCCTTGTTTTTATGGATGGCTACAAAGACATGAGCGGAGTAGAATTTCTGAAAGAAGCTGGCGTTGAAGTGGTTCAGATTGATGACGTGGTAATCTGATGGGAGACAACAAATTCAAGCTTTTCATTTATTATCCGATTGTATTGGCCATGGTTTTGGCTGGAGGAATTTTTCTCGGTGCTAAACTTAACGCTGGGTTCTCTCCAGGTGTTATGTTAGACTCCTCGACTGGAAGCTCAAAGAAGATTTCTAATCTGCTTAATTATGTTGAGGAAGAGTACGTTGATACCGTTGATTTAGATGGCTTAACGGAATCTGCCATTATTAATATGCTCGATCAACTCGACCCTCATTCATCTTACATTCCTGCAAGAGAATTAGAATCAACCAATGATCCGTTGAATGGAAATTTTGACGGAATTGGTGTCGAATTCAACATTATAAGCGACACAATTGTGGTGGTTGCCCCAATAACTGGCGGCCCTTCAGAAAAGCTAGGCATCCGTTCTGGCGATAGAATTGTTACCATAGAAGACAGCCTGATTGCAGGGATAGGAATCACAAATAAAGATGTGATTTCAATGCTTCGCGGAGAGCGCGGAACAAAGGTTAAGGTCGAAATCTACCGAAGAGGCGAGCAAGACTTGATTCCATTTAGCATTAAGCGAGATAAAATTCCAATCTATAGTGTTGATACTGGCTACATGGTTGAAGGCGGAATTGGCTACATCAAGATTAGCCGATTTGGTGCAACCACTTATGACGAGTTTCTTGAAAAATTGGACAAGCTAAAATCTGATGGAATGAGTTCTCTCATTCTGGATTTACGCGGTAATCCTGGCGGGTATTTAAATGCTGCAATTAACATTTGCGATGAGTTTTTGGAAGACGAAAAGTTGATTGTTTACACCGAGGGTAGAGCTAGGCCTAAGGAAAGTGCCTATGCAACTGGTGGCGGAGATTTTGAAAAAGGAAATGTTGTTGTTTTGGTTGATGAAGGTTCTGCCTCAGCCTCAGAAATTGTATCGGGCGCAGTTCAGGATAACGATCGTGGTACCATTATAGGTCGCAGAACTTTCGGAAAAGGCTTGGTGCAAGAACAAGTTGAGTTAACTGATGGTTCGGCCGTGAGGCTAACAATTGCCAGATATTACACGCCAACTGGCCGTTGTATTCAAAGGCCATACGGTGAGGATGAAGACTATTACGGAGATTTTTACAACCGTCTAGAAAACGGAGAGCTCTATGAGGAAGACAGTATTCAGGTTGATGAGCAAAGACGTTTTACCACTCCTAATGGTAAGGTTGTTTATGGAGGAGGCGGAATAATGCCAGATGTGTTTGTTTCTGTTGATACAACTGGTTACACTAAGTTTCATACAGACTTAATTCGGAGCGGAGCGCTGCGAGAATACTCTCTGAATTACTCAACCAATAACTCAGCAGTATTTGATAGTTATGAGACGGCCAGTGCGTTTAAAGCAAACTTCAATTTTAGCGCAGCAGATTATAAAGATTTGATTGAATTTGCTGAGAAAAAAGACTTGGAAACCGAAGATGCAGCAGAGGGTAAAGAAGACGTTTTAAGAAACCTCAAAGCATTGGTTGCAAGAAGTAAATGGAATGGCGAAGGATTTTATCCAATCATAAATGAGGGCGATAAAATGATTGAAACAGCGTTAGACGAACTGCGCTAGTTAAGCTTGTAAACTTTGCCGGGCAGGTTAGATACTACTCCGTCAAATTCTAATTCTAGCAGAATGGAAGCCACCTTGCTCATTGGGTAGCCAGAAAGCACAGTTAGTCGGTCTATAGTGTGTTCTTGTTCTCGTAAAACCGACACAACTTTTTCCTGCTCCTCGGTTAAGTCTATTAGTAATTTGGTTTGAGGCTGTGGTTTAGATTCTCCTTTTTCATCATCCCAACCAAGTGCTTTTAAAACATCTTTTCCGGAAGTAATCAATGCTGCTTTGTGGCTCATTATTAATCGATGACAGCCAGCAGAAAATTGGTCGTCAACTCGCCCAGGAACAGCAAAAACATCACGGTCGTAGCCATTGGCCAACTCTGCGGTAATTAAAGCGCCACCTTTAATTCCGGCCTCAACAACAATTGTGGCATCGGTCATTCCTGCCACAATTCTATTTCGTTTTGGGAAATTTTCTCGGTCTGGTTTTGTGCCAATTGGGAAATCGGTTATCAACGCACCTAGCGCTAACATTTCCTTTGCGGTGTTGGTGTGCACTTTTGGGTAAATCCGGTCGAGACCGTGAGCCAAGCAACCAATGGTAGGTACGTTATATTTTAGGCAAGCCCGATGTGCTGCTATGTCAATTCCGTAGGCCAACCCGCTAACTACGGTTACATCTAATTGGGCCAACTGCTCAACTATTTGCTCCGTAATTTCTTTGCCTTGTCTGGTAGCATTTCGGGTTCCCACAATGCTTACCGCCTTTGTAGGATTAATGCTGCCTTTTCCTTTACTATAAAGAACAATTGGAGAGTCAACGCAGTGCTTTAAGCGTTGCGGATAATCATCATCTAAAAAAGAAATTGCAGCTACACCGTGCTTGTTTGCAAACTGCATTTCTTCTTCTGCATGCTTTAAAACCTGGCTAGACTTTACCGCAAAAGCCACACGTTTTCCAATGTTCGGAATCTTCTCTAAAAAGGATCGTTTCTCGGAGAAAACTTGCTTTGCGCCACCGCAATATGCCACCAGTTTTTTAACCCGCGCATCTCCAACTCCAGAAATACGGCTTAACGCAATAAGGTATAGTGTCTGTTCCTGTCTGTCCAACTATTCAAATATTGATATATTCGCCCGAACTAAATTTAGCTTGTAAACCCGCTAAAACTACCCTCATGAAAAGAATCTTTACAACTTCAATTCTTTCACTATTTGTGCTTTTCGCAGTTGCCCAAGATACGGGAACTGTTAAAGGACAGATTAAAGACAAAGAATCTGGTGAAACAATTATTGGAGCAAGTGTTGTCCTAGAATCGGATAAATCTATTGGTGGAGCTACCGATTTTGACGGGAACTTTAGTATTTCGGTGCCAGTAGGCGATCAAAAAGTTGTGGTTACATCTATTGGTTATGATGCACAAACCTTTCCTGTTTCTGTTAGAGCTGGAGAAACCACATCTCTAAACGTTGAGTTGGGAATGGGTTCTATTCAGCAAGAAATGGTAGTTGTTTCTGCTGGTAAGTTTGAACAAAAAATAGAGGATCTTACTGTTTCTGTTGCTGTAATTAAGCCAGACCTTGTTGAAAGTAGAGGTTCTACAAGCGCAGAAGATGCTATTGAGCAAACTCCAGGATTAACAGTAATGGATTCTGAACCACAAATGCGTGGTGGTAGCGGTTACAGCTTTGGTGCTGGTGCAAGAGTTATGATGCTAGTAGATGATTTGCCTCTTTTGTCTGGAGATGCAGGAAGACCGAGCTGGGGATTTATTCCGGTAGAAAACCTTGAACAAATTGAGGTAATTAAAGGAGCCTCTTCTGTATTATATGGTTCTGCTGCGCTAAACGGTATTATTAACATTAGAACAGCTTATCCGAAAGACAAGCCAAAAACAAAAATCAACCTATACACAGGGTTTTATAGTGCGCCAGATCAAGAAAGTGCTCGCTGGTGGGATGAAGATGATTTGCCGCTTTATGGAGGAATGAATTTCTTTCATTCTAGGAAGATTAATAAGGTTTGGGACTTGGTTATTGGAGGTAACTTTTTGGTAGATAATGGTTTTATTGGACCAGAACCAGCAGATACCATGATTAATCAAGGTCCTGCAGTAATTGACCAGAGAGATTCGCTGGGAGTGGTTACAGATTGGCATGCGCCAAGAAAAGAGTTTTCAAATAGGTTTAGAGTGAATTTCAACCTTAGAAAACGATCAGTAAAAACACCAGGGCTCGCCTTCGGTATTAATGGTAATATCATGTACTCTAAGAGTACCTCAACCTTACTTTGGTTGAATAGTGATTATGGCTTGTTTCGACCGTTTGGAGGTAGTATTACTAGAACCGTTCAAACCACTTTCAATTTTGACCCATACATTTCTTATTCTGGAGAAGGCGGTTCAAGACACTCTTTTAGAACTAGAGTTTTCCATCAGAACAACGATAACGACAATAACCAAGGAAACTTGAACTACGTTTTCTTTGGTGAGTACCAGTTCGCACACAAGTTCCAGAACATCAATGATTTCACGATTACCGTAGGAACAATGGGGCAGTACTCTTATTCTGAGGCAGAACTGTACGCAGGGAATGAGAACGCAGATGGAAAATCTAATTCTGCAAACCTTGCGGCATATGTTCAAATAGACAAGAAGTTTTGGAAGAGACTAACGGTAAACGCTGGTGGACGATTTGAGTATTTCAGCGTAAACGGCAGAGATACAGTTATCCGTCCGGTGTTTAGAATTGGAGCAAACACAAAACTTTGGAAAGAAGGTTACCTGAGAGCTTCATTTGGCGAGGGATTCCGTTTCCCAACCATCGCAGAGCGATACATCTTTACCGTTGTAGGTGGTCTTCCAATTGTACCTAATCCTGAAATTGAGCCTGAGCGTAGTTGGGCTGGTGAAGTTGGTCTGAGACAAGGTATTAAGATTGGTAAGTTTTTGGGTTATTTAGATGTAGCTGGTTTCTACCAGAGGTACAACAACTTTGTAGAGTTTAATGCTGGAAACTTTGGTCCAGCTGGTGGGCCATTCGGAAGAATTGCATTTAAGTCTTTGAATACTGGAGATGCGCACGTTTATGGTGTTGATGCATCCTTAAT